>NZ_JAIZRS010000022.1:0-136612 GCF_020419985.1 Burkholderia sp. AU32262 | reverse complement strand
CGAGCGTCGCCTTCGCGCTGTTCAGCGCCGCGATGTACGGCGCCGGATCGATCTTGTAGAGGCGCTGACCGGCCTTGACGTCGGTGCCTTCGGTGAATTCACGGCGCAGCACGATGCCGTCGACCCGCGCACGCACTTGCGCGACGAGGAATGCGCTGGTGCGGCCCGGCAGGTCGGTGAAGACCGGTACGGCTTGCGGCTGGACGGTGACGACGCCGACTTCCGGCGTTTGCGGCGGCGGTGCCGATTCTTTTTTTCCGCAGGCAGCCAGGAAAACCGCGGCTGCCGCGACAGTGATCAAGCGGTATGGAACCCGTTCGACGCGCATGGAGCGACCTCTGTGTGTAACCAATGGAATAAGTGCGGCACCCGGCGGGAGCGCAACACGGATGCGCCTCGCGGCGCAGATCGAACACCGAATTACTGGACTGCTGGATACAGCACGTCGGCACGAGACCTCCGTGCCGACGGGGATGCCGCGAACTGCGGACTGATACTAGGGCGGGAATCAGCAGAGTGGGATATTAACTGATTGCCACTTGGGTCATTCGATCGTAGGGTGGTATTGTATATACATTCACGAATGTATGTAAAAAGCCCGTTCGTGCTCCGCCGGCTGTTCAGTCTTACGGATTGTTACCAACCGCCAGCATAGCCCGTCCGCATGACGGCGACGAGGGGTTGCGGACCCTATATTCATCCACGATCGATCCAATCAGGCCTGCACATGGTCAGACGTACCAAGGAGGAGGCGCTCGAGACGCGCAATCGCATTCTCGACGCCGCCGAACACGTGTTCTTCGAAAAGGGCGTGTCGCACACGTCGCTCGCGGACATCGCCCAGCACGCCGGCGTGACGCGCGGCGCGATCTACTGGCATTTCGCGAACAAGAGCGAACTGTTCGATGCGATGTTCGACCGCGTGTTCCTGCCGATCGACGAATTGAAGCGGATACCGCTCGACGCGCCGGGCGGCAATCCGCTGGAGAAAGTGCGCCAGATCCTGATCTGGTGCCTGCTCGGCGTGCAGCGCGACGCACAGCTGCGGCGCGTGTTCAGCATCCTGTTCATGAAGTGCGAGTACGTCGCGGACATGGAGCCGCTGCTGCAGCGCAACCGCGCGGGGATGAGCGAGGCGCTGCACATGATCGACGCCGATCTCGCGGCGGCCGTGGGGCTCAAGCTGCTGCCCGAGCGGCTCGATACGTGGCGTGCGGCGCTGATGCTGCACACGCTCGTCAGCGGCTTCGTACGCGACATGCTGATGCTGCCCGACGAGATCGACGCCGAGCAGCATGCGGAAAAGCTCGTCGACGGCTGCTTCGACATGCTGCGCTACAGCCCGGCGATGCTGAAGGACCGCGACTGAGCGCGCGGCGCATCGCGCGCCGCGTCGCCGTACCCGGTCAGGCCGCTTTCGCGCGCCGCGCGCGGGCCCGCCGGTTCGATGCGGCCACCGAATCCCGCGCCGGCATCGCCGCGCCGGCCAGCCCCGCGATCCACGTGTCGGTCGACATCACCGCCGCGAAATTCGACTGGAACACCACCCCGTACGCGCGGTGAATCTCTTCGGCGCTGGCCGCGCCCGCTTCGTTCTCGTAAGGCAGCGCGCCCGTCGCGTCGTTCAGGTACTCGACCTTCAACCCCGCATGCGCCGCGTGATAGACGGTCGACGCATTGCAGTTGTGCGTCATGTAGCCAGCCACCGCGAGCGTGTCGATCCCATGCGCGTCGAGCCACGCGGCGAGATCGGTGCCGGCGAACGAGCTCGCCTGCGCCTTCTCGATCCGATGCGCGTACGGCCGGCTGGCCACCACTGCGTGCAGCGCGACGCCGTCGGTGCCCGGCGCGAAGATCGGCGCGCCGGCCGGCGCGACGTGCTGAACCACGATCACCGGCACGCCGGCCGCGTGCGCGGCGTCGATCGCGCGGCCGATGTTCGCGAGCGACACGTCGAGCGGCGGATATTCGATCGGCAGGTTGCCCGTCACGTATTCGTTCTGCACGTCGATCACGATCAGTGCGCGGCGGGCAGCGGGACGGGAAGCGGAATGCGGGGCCGTGTTCGACATGGCGATCTCCTGGTCGGGGAGGCGCTGCCCCGCCCCGGAGCGGGACGGCCAGCAGTGCGATGCGATGCATTGTCGGCGCGCGCGACCCGCGCTGATAGTGGCCCGATAGCCATTCTTCGATAGAATCGGGCCATCACCTTCCCGGAACCGCGCCATGCTCGCCGCCGCGTCGCCCGTCAGCTCCATTCCGACCGTCGTCGCGGTGATCGCGTACGACGGCATCAGCCCGTTCCACCTGTCGGTGCCGTCGGTCGTGTTCGGCCAGGCACGCGACGCGGCCGTGTCGCCTGCATTCGAGTTCCGCGTATGCTCGGTCGAGCGCGGCCCGCTCGCGACGACGGGCGGCTTCACGATCACCGCGCCGTACGGGCTCGACGCGCTCGACGATGCGGACATCGTCATCGTGCCTTCGTGGCGCGACCCGGACGAAACGCCGCCCGACGCGCTGCTCGATGCGGTCCGCGCGGTCGCCGCGCGCGGCGTGGAACTCGTCGGCCTGTGCCTCGGCGCCTACGTGCTCGCCGCGGCCGGCCTGCTCGACGGTCGCCCGGCCACCACGCACTGGGCGTGGGCCGACGATTTCGCGCAGCGCTTTCCGCGCGTGAAGCTCGATCCGGACGTGCTGTACGTGGACGACGGCAACCTGATGACGTCGGCCGGCACCGCGGCAGGCCTCGACTGCTGTCTGCACGTCGTGCGGCGGCGCTTCGGCTCGGACGCCGCGAACCGCATCGCGCGCCGCCTCGTGATCCCGCCGCACCGTCAGGGCGGGCAGGCCCAGTACGTGCCGCAGCCGGTCGCCGCGCACCCGCGCGACGCGCGGCTCGCGGGGCTGCTCGACTGGGTACGCGGCCATCTCGACGCCGCGCACAGCGTCGATTCGCTCGCCGAACGCGTGCTGATGAGCCGGCGCACGTTCACGCGCCACTTCCGCCAGGCGACCGGCACGACCGTCACCGCGTGGCTGCAGGCCGAGCGGCTCGCACGTGCGCGGCTTCTGCTCGAAACCACCGGCCAATCGATCGACGCGATCGCGCAGGCGGCCGGCTACGGCTCGAGCGTGTCGCTGCGCCAGCATTTCACGGGCGCGCTCGGCACGTCGCCGTCTGCGTATCGGAGGGAATTTCGCGGCGCCGGAGCCGGTGCCGACGGGAGACGGTGACACCCGCCGCGCGGGCGCAGCGCGGGCCGTGACGCGGAACCGGGCGGCCGATCGGCCGCTCAGCCGCCGTTGAACCAGCGTGCCGCGTAAAGCAGCAGCGCGACGAACACGATCATCGCCGCCCAGGCCCACACGGGCACCGTGCCGGAATCGCGATGCCGGAGCGCGCTCGCCGCCCGCCCGCTCAGCGCGCCGCCGAGATGCGGCGGCAGCGAACGCTTCGTCGCGGCCATCAGCGATGCGGGCCGCAGGAACACATGCTGGCGCCGCTGCGCAGAAGCGCTCGCGCGATTCGGCGCGAGGCCGTGCTTCGCCTGCACGACCGCGCTGAACTCGCGGAAGAACGTGTCGGTCCATTCCCGCAGCGCATTGTCGATCTGCCGCCCCGGCAATTCGGCGAGCGGCCCGCTCGCGGTCGCCCAGACCACGTACTCGATCCGCGTGGCGGTCGCATCGTCATCCGGCATCAGCACGAGTTCGACCTGGCCGCGCAGCGCGCCGAGGCCGTCGGCCCGCGCCTTGAAGTTGAGCACGCGGCGCGGCTGCCCTTGCGCGTCGCCCTGCTCGGCGGCCGCGTGCGCTCGCACGTCGTAGCGGGCGCGCAGCGGGCCGAGCGGCACCGTGATCGTCAGCGCGAACTCGCCGTGCGCGAGTTTCACGAACGATTCGCAATGATCGAAGCTCGCGCGCAGCAGTGCGAGATCCTCCAGCGCGTCCCGCACGACAGGCGGCGCGAGCGGTACGCGTAACGTGTCGTTCAGTTCCATGTCGCCTCCCCGATGAACGCGCGCCGCATCAGGACGTCTCGACGAGACTGTCGACCCGTGCGACATCGAAGGCGACGTAGAGCGCGAGCACGGCCGCCGCCTCCTTCGGCTGTTCGTAACTCCATGCGGCGTTCTCGATCACGCCGTCTTCCGTCTGCAAGTCGAAATGCACGGCCTCCCCTCTGAACGGGCAGGCCGACGTGACGCCCGATTTCACGAGCCGGCGCATGTTGACGTCGCCGCGCGGCAGGTAATGGATGTCCGGAAGCCCCGCCTCACGGACCGTCAGCGCACCGTGCGAATCGGCATAGGTGATGCCGCGATGGATCACGCGCACGCGATGACGGTTCGGCACGATTTCGAGTCGAGGGTCGGCTGCATCGGACATCGTCTCTCCTTCGGGCGGCAGTCAGGCCGGGGCAGGAAACGAAAAAGCCACGGCACGCATGCCGTGGCTTTCATTATGGGCGAAACTTCGTCCGATTGCGCGACCGGGATCGCGGCCGCGTGCGGCGGGCTACTGCGCACTCCACTGGAACGCGGCTTTCGCGCCGCCCTTCGCGCCGACCGTGACGGCGCGCGATTCGTCGCTACCCTGGTACGACGCGTGCACCGTGTAGCGCCCAGGCGGCACCTTCACGAGCATGTACGGCCCGCGCGCATCGGTTTTCAGCACTTCGGCGCCCTTGCCGTCGACGATCCGGACATGGACGTCGGCCAGGAACTCGCCGCCCTTGCCGGTGAAGCGCAGCGCGAGCGGCCACTGCGCCTCGCTGCGCTGGAACGCCGTCGATTCGTCCAGCCCGACGCCGCCGGACACGAAGGTGACGTCGCCCTGCTGGCGCGCGGCGGGCAAGCCGTCCGACTGCGCGTACGCGCCGGTCGCGCCGGCTGCGAGGCCGGCGGCCAGCGCCGCGGCGACGGCAAATCGGGACACGTTGCGTAGATTTTGCATGGCTCTCTCCTTGGGGTCGGAACACATACTGGGCGCAGCGTCACGCGATCGCACGGCGGCGGCGCCCGCCGCAGCCGGGCTGGCCGGCCGCGGCCGCTGCCGGTCAGCTCAGGTCGACCGGCACGAAGATCTGTGCATTATCGCGCTGGATCAGCAGAGCAAGACTGTTGCCCGCGCCCTTCACCGCGTCACGCAACTGCTCGGGGCTCGTGACCGGGCGGCCGTTCACCGCGAGGATCACGTCGCCAGGCTGGATGCCCGCGTTCGCGGCCGGCCCGCCGGCCTGCTGCACGATCAGCCCGTGCGACAGGTTGTCGGCGCTGCGCTCCTGTGGCGACAGCGGACGCACCGCGACACCCAGGCGGCCCTGCTCGACCGGCCCGCCGTCGTTCGATGCGAGCTTCGCATCGGCCATCGCGCCGAGCGTCACGCTGATCGACTTCTTCGACTTGTCGCGCCAGATCTGCAGGTCGGCTTTCGAACCCGGCTTCAGGTTCGCGATCTGCGCGGGCAGCGACGTCGAATCGGCGACCGGCGAACCGTTGACCGACAGGATCACGTCGCCCGGCTGCAGGCCGGCCTTCGCGGCCGGGCCGTTGGCGTCGACCGAGCTGACGAGCGCGCCGTCCGGCTTCTGCAGCCCGAACGAGCTCGCGAGCGTCTGGTTCAGCCCCTGCACGGCGACGCCGAGACGGCCGCGGCTCACGTGGCCCGTCTTCACGAGCTCGTCCTTCACCTTGATCGCCTCGTTGATCGGAATCGCGAACGACAGGCCCTGGAAGCCGCCCGTCTGCGAGTAGATCATCGAGTTGATGCCGATCACCTCGCCCTGCAGGTTGAACAGCGGGCCGCCCGAGTTGCCGGGGTTCACCGGCACGTCGGTCTGGATGAACGGCGTGTAGTTCTCGTCGGGCAGCGCGCGCGACTTCGCGCTGATGATGCCCGACGTGACCGTGTTGTCGAAGCCGTACGGCGAGCCGATCGCGACGACCCACTGGCCGACCTTGCTCTGCGCCGGGTCGCCGATCTTCACGGTCGGCAGGCCGCTCGCGTCGATCTTCAGCACGGCGACGTCGGACTGCTTGTCGGCGCCGACGACCTTCGCCTTGTATTCGCGCTTGTCGGTCAGCTTGACCGTGACGACGTTCGCGCCGTCGATCACGTGCGCGTTGGTCAGGATGTATCCGTCGGAACTGACGATGAAGCCCGACCCGAGGCTCGCGCTCGGCTGGTCGTCCGGCTGCGCGTCGCCGCCCATGCCCGGCACCTGGCCGTAGAAGTGCTTGAAGAACTGGTAGAACGGGTCGCTCGGATCGATCGGCAGCTGCGGCTGCGGCGCGCGCCGCGCGACCTGCTTCACGACATGCTTCGCGCTGATGTTCACGACCGCCGGGCCGTAGGTTTCGACGAGCCCGGAGAAATCGGGGATGCCGGTCTTGGCGGCGGCTTCGGCCGGCATCATGGCGGCCTGCGCGGGCGTGATGATCTGCGGATCGGCGCGGCGGGTGCCGGCGAAATAGCCTGCCGACAGGGCGGCCGCCACGGCGACCGCGACGGTGCCGCGCGCAAGGAATCGGGTGTTCATCGTAGGACCTCCTCGTTGTTAGGACGCAGCGTAACGACCCTGACTTAAAGGAGGCTTAATCAGCCTTAAGCGAGGCTTAAGCGGCTGCCGCGCGGCTACCGGCGGCCGGGCTCGCCCTTCAGGCGGATTCGGAAGGCTGCGGCGCCTGGGTCGGCATCTCGGCGTCGCGGAACACGACGCTGACGAGCAGGCCGCCCGCGGCCGCATCGCCGAGCGACACCGTCGCGCCCTGCTGCGCCGCCACGCGCTTGACGATCGCGAGCCCGAGCCCGCTGCCCGACACGTCGGTGCGTGCCCGCGCCGTGCTGTCGCGATAGAAGCGGTCGAACACGCGCTCGCGCTCGTCGGCCGGAATGCCCGGCCCGCTGTCGGCGATCTGCACGCACGCGCGGCCGGCCGCGTCGCGCGTCAGCGATACGTCGATGCGGCCGCCGTCCGGCGTGTACTTCACCGCGTTGTCGAGCAGGTTGCCGAACATCACGCGCAGCGCGCCGACGTCCGCGACGACGCTCGCCGCGCACGTTTCCTCGAAGCCGAGATCGATGTCGTGCCGCTGCGCGAGCGGCGCATGCGCGGCCACGCACTCGGTAAGCAGCGCCTGCAGGTCGACCGGCTCGCGCATCGTCGCGCCGTCCGGCTCCGCGCGCGCGAGCGCGAGCAGTTGCTCGGTGAGACGCGTCGCGCGCGACACGCCGTCCTGGAGATCCGCGATCGCCTCGCCGCGCGACGCATCGTCCTTCGCGCGGGCGACGAGCTGCGCCTGGATCTGCACGGCCGCGAGCGGCGTGCGCAACTCGTGCGCGGCGTCGGCGACGAACGCCTTCTGCGTGTCGAGCGCCGCCGACAGCCGCGCGAGCAGCCCGTTCAGCGCCCGCACGAGCGGCTGCACCTCGAGCGGCAGGCGCGCGTCGGGCAGCGGGTCGAGCGCTTCCGGCCGGCGCGCCTCGACCGCGCGCGTCACGCGGCCGAGCGGCGCGAGCCCGCGGCCGACGATCATCCACACGGCCGCGCCGAGGAACGGCAGCAGCACGATCAGCGGCCACAGCGTGCGCAGCGCGACGTTGGCCGCCAGCCGGTTGCGCACCGACAACGGCTGCGCGAGCTGCACGACGTTGTCGCCGACGATCGCGCCGTACACGCGCCATTCGCCGCGATCGGTGCGCTCGGTCGAAAAGCCGAGCTCCGCGCGCGGCGCGATCGGCGCGCGCGGATGCGAGAAGTACATCAGCACGCCGTTGCGATTCCAGATCTGGATCACGATGCCTTCGTCGCCGTTGGTACGCGAGCCGAACACCTGCGAGAACGGCTCCGACGGCAGCGCCGCGGCGATTTCCTGCAACTGGTAGTCGAACAGTTCGTTCGCTTCGGCGAGCGCCTGCCGGTAGATGAGCCAGCCCGCCATGCCCACGCCCGCGACGACGATCGCGAGCAGCCAGATCAGCAATTGATGACGAATCGACCGCACGCGTCAGCTTTCCTTGACGACCATGTAGCCGAGCCCGCGCACGTTGCGGATCAGGTCCGAGCCGAGCTTCTTGCGCAGCGCGTGGATATAGACCTCGACCGTGTTGCTGCCGATCTCCTCGCCCCAGCCGTACATCTTCTCCTCGAGCTGGCTCTTCGACAGCACCGCGCCCGGCCGCGCGAGCAGCGCCTCGAGCAGCGCGAACTCGCGCGCGGACAGCGCGACGGACGCGCCGTCGAGCGTCACCTGATGCGCAGCCGGATCGAGGGTCAGCGCGCCGTGGCGGATCAGCGACTCGCTGCGCCCGGCCTGACGGCGGATCAGCGCGCGCATCCGCGCGCCCAGCTCGTCGAGGTCGAACGGCTTGACGAGATAGTCGTCGGCGCCGGCGTCGAGCCCCTTCACGCGGTCGGCGACCGCATCGCGCGCGGTGACGATCAGCACCGGCAGCGCCAGCCCGCGCCCGCGCAGCGTGCGCAGCACGTCGATGCCGTCGCGCTTCGGCAGGCCGAGATCGAGCAGCAGCAGGTCGTACGTCTCGCCGCCGAGCGCCGTGAGCGCCGCGTCGCCGTCCTGCACCCAGTCGACCGCAAAGCCGTCCGAGCGCAGCGCCTTGCGCACGCCCTCGGCAATCATTCGATCATCTTCGACAAGCAGAATCCGCATCGCGACAGGCATCCATGGGGCGAATCAAACACGGCGACCATTGTAGCGCCGCGAATCGCGTGCGCGGCACCGTGCAATGCAACAGTAAGGCGGATTGCAAGGGACCTGCCCCGACTTGTCTCTACAATGTGCGCTTCGGCGCCCGCGCGCGCCCTGCCCGAGCCCCTGCTTTTCCCGTATTCGCCCATGCCGATTTCCGATCTTTCCGCCCGGTTCGCCCCGCGCGCCCGCGTCTGCCTGCGCGCGGCCGCCGTCGTCGCCACCTGCACGGCCCTCGCGTTCGCGCCGTCCGCGCAGGCCCGCAAGAAATCCCACAAGGAAGCGCGCAAGACCGCCGTCGTGTCGCCCGCCGCACGCGCGGCCGGCCTGCCTGCGTCCGTGCTCGTCGCGCTGCAGCGCGCGAAGGTGCCGGCGTCGGCGATGAGCGTCGTGGTCGAGCGCGTCGGCGATCCGCAGCCGCTGATCGCGTGGAATGCGAGCCGGCCGATGATGCCGGCCTCGACGATGAAGCTCGTGACGACCTTCTCGGGCCTGTCGATCCTCGGCCCCGACTACCGCTGGCGCACCACCGCGTACGCGGACGGCACGGTCGATCCCGACGGCACGCTGCAGGGTAACCTGTACATCAAGGGCACCGGCGATCCGAAGCTCGTGCCCGAGGAGCTGATCGACCTCGTCGACAAGCTGCGCAAGGCCGGCGTGAAGCGCGTGGCCGGCGGCCTCGTGCTCGACAAGAGCTATTTCGCGGCGTCGACGCGCGACCTGCCGTCGTTCGACGACGATGCCAGCGCGCCGTACAACGTCGGCCCCGATCCGCTGCTGTACGCGTTCAAGGCCGTGTCGTTCACGGTCACGCCGGGCGACGACGGCAAGGTCGCCGTCGACGTGCTGCCGCCGCTCGCCGACCTGTCGATCGACAACCGGCTCGTCGAAGGCGCCGGCTCGTGCAGCGCGGCCGCGGCGGCCGCGCGCCCGACGCTGACGGCCGGCGGCGGGATCATGACCGCGTCGTTCGCCGGCGACTACCCGCTGCGCTGCGGCGCGCACACGACCAACCTCGCGATCCTCGATCACACGACGTTCTTCGCGCGCGGCTTCCTCGCGCTGTGGCAGCAGGACGGCGGCACGATCGCGGGGCCGGTGAGCGAAGGCAAGGTGCCGACCACCGCACGGCCGCTCGCCGTGCATCACGGCCCGGTGCTCGGCAGCATCGTCTACGACATCAACAAGTTCAGCAACAACGTGATGGCGCGCAACCTGTTCCTGACGATCGGGGCGGTCAGCGGCAAGCCGCCCGCGACGCCCGAGCAGTCGAGCCGCGCGATCCAGGCGTTCCTGCAGAAGAACGGCATCGCGATGCCCGACCTCGTGCTCGAGAACGGTTCGGGACTGTCGCGCGAAGAGCACGTGAGCGCGCTGTCGCTCGCCGCGCTGCTCCAGGCCGCGAACGCGAGCCCGGTCGCGCAGGCGTTCGTCGATTCGCTGCCGATCGCGGGCATCGACGGCACGATGAAGAACCGCCTCACCAACGCGGGCGTGCTCGGCAACGCGCACATCAAGACCGGCACGCTGCGCGACGTGCGCGCGATCGCCGGCTACGTCGCCGGGGCGGACGGGCAGAGCTACGTCGTCGTCAGCTTCATCAACGACGATCACGCGGAAGCCGCGCGCGCCGCGCACGACACGCTGCTCGAGTGGATCTACGCGGGCGCGCACTGACGATCCGCGCATCGTGCATCGGGCCGTCCCGACAGGGCGGCCCGGGCGACCCACGCCGCGCCCCGCGCGGTTTGAAACGCCCCCGCCACCCTCGCGCGATACGCCGCGCGCGCGCCGTGCCCCACAAAACGGGGCCGTACCGCCGGGCCCCGTGCAGTACGGATTCCGTAGAAACCCTGTCCTCAGAGGGAACCCTCTACGCTGCCCCCTCGCCTAGCGCGTGGCGATTGCGTAGGCTGTTGGCCTGACGATATCTACAACGGGCCATACGCCCGGCCTCAAGGCTTGCAGGGGAACGAAGGAGACACGCCCATGCGATTCGACGTCGAATTGCTTCTGCTCGCGCTGGCGCCCGTCTTCCTGCTCTGCATCGCGTGGGAGGCCTGGCACCTCGCCCGCACCCGTGCGCAGGACCGCATCTATGCGTGGCGCGACACGCTGTGCAACGCGGCGCTCGCGCTGATGCACCAGGCCGCCGACAAGCTCGCGTGGCTGTTCGTGATTCCCGTCTATGCGTACTGCTACCGGCACTATCGCGTCTACACGTGGCACGACGGCTGGCTGTCGTTCGCGGTGCTGTTCGTCGCGCAGGACTTCCTCTACTACGTGTTTCATCGCGCGAGCCATCGCGTGCGCTGGCTGTGGGCCGCGCACGTCGTGCACCACTCGTCCGAACGGATGAACTTCTCGACCGCCTTCCGCCAGAGCCTGATGTATCCGGTCGCGGGCATGTGGCTGTTCTGGCTGCCGCTCGCGTTCGCCGGCTTTCCGCCGCAACAGGTCGTCGGCATCGTGCTGATCAACCTCGCGTTCCAGTTCTTCGTGCACACGCAGGCGATCGGCAAGCTCGGCTGGCTCGAATACGTGCTGAACACGCCGTCGATCCACCGCGCGCACCACGCGCGCAATCCCCGCTACATCGACCGCAATTACGCAGGCGTCCTGGTGATCTGGGATCGCCTGTTCGGCAGCTATGTCGAGGAAACGCCCGACGATCCGCCGCGGTACGGGATCGTCGAGCGGCTCGGCTCGAACAACCCGTTCGTCGCGACGTTCCACGAGTGGGTGTCGATGGCGTCCGACGCGTGGCGCGTCGGCGGATGGCGCAACAAGCTGCGCGCGATTTTCGGCCCGCCCGAATGGGCGAGCGCTTATCATGCGCAGATTGCCGAGGCCGCGAACCAGGATCCGCGCACCGTGCCGACAGCGGCCGTGCGCGACCGATAAACCGTTTCAGCCAACGGCCGCCGCGCAGCCCGGAACCGAGCAGGCACGCGGCAGATGAGAAACACATCAGGCCATATCTACGAGGAGATAGAACGATGCAGACACAACAACACGCACCTTCCCGCACGCGTCAGCGCATGCTGCGCACCGCGCAGATCGCGATCGCCGGCGCCGCGCTCGCGCTGCTCGCCGCGTGCGGCGGCGGCGACGACAACAACAGCAGCAGCGCGTCGAACACGCCGCCGTCGGGCGTGAAGATGCAGATCGTGTCGTTCGGCGACAGCCTGTCCGACGTCGGCACCTACTCGCAGATCAAGCTCGGCTTCGGCGGCGGCCGCTTCACGACCAACCCGGGCCAGGTATGGACGCAGAACGTCGCGCAATATTACGGCGACACGCTGCAGCCCGCGAACCAGGGCGGCTTCGGCATCCCGCTGCAGGCCACCGGCGGCCTCGGCTACGCGCAGGGCGGCTCGCGCGTGACGCTGCAGCCGGGCATCGGCCATGCGGACGCCAGCGTGCCGAACTCCGACTACGCGCAGGCGACCACCACGCCGATCGCCGACCAGGTCAAGCAGTACCTGACGCAGCACGGCAGCTTCAACGCCGGCCAGATCGTGCTGATCAACGGCGGCGCGAACGACATCTTCTACCAGGCGCAGGTCGCGCAGGCGCAAGGCAACACGCCGGCCGCGCAGCTCGCCGCGGCCCAGGCGATCGGCCTGGCCGCGCAGCAGCTCGGCGGGATCGTCCAGCAGATCGTCGCGGCGGGCGCCACGCACGTGTTCGTCGCGAACGTGCCGGACATCGGCGGCACGCCGCTCGCGCTGCAGGGCGGCACGCAGGCCGCGTTCACGCAACTGTCGGGGCTGTTCAACAAGACGCTGGCCGGCACGCTCGCCGCGCTGAAGGTCGACCCGACGAAGGTCGCGGTGGTCGATTCGTTCACGTGGCAGGACGGCATCGCGGCCAACTTCCAGGCGAACGGCTTCAGCGTGTCGAATACCGACACCGCGTGCAACCTGAAGGCGATGGTCCAGGCCGCCACGCAGTACGGCGTCGCGAACGCGACCGCGTTCGGCTCGTCGCTGTTCTGCTCGCCGCAGAACTACACGGTCGCGAATGCGGACCAGACCTACATGTTCGCCGACACGGTCCACCCGACGACGCGCCTGCATGCGCTGTTCGCGCAGTACGTCGAACAGCAGATCGCGAAGGCGGGCGTCGGCAAGTAAGCCGCCGGCCACGCGCCCCAACGCAAACGCCCGACCGGGTTCGCCGGTCGGGCGTTTTTCGTTGGTGCGGACGGATGAGGACGGATGCGTCAGTCGCGCGCTTCGAACGCGGCCGCCGCGCGGCCGAGGCGATCGTTGACCGCGATCCATTCGACGGTCTCGGGCAGCTTCTCGACGAGGATGCGCGCGACCTGCGCGCGATCGAGCGCCCGCAGCATCCCGTACAGCTCGCGTGCATAGGCCTGCGGATCTTCCGGCGCCGCGATGAAATGCACGCCGTCGGCCTGCGCCCAGTGCCCTGCCCGTGACGCACGCGCGACGAGCGCGACGCGTTCGCCGTCGGTTTGCGCGGCCGCGAGCAGCGGCTCGAGCGCGTCGAACGGCAGCAGCGCGAGCGGCGTGCGCGGCGCGTAATGCGCTTTCAGCGTGCCGGACGCGCGTGGTGCGGTCGCATCGCTGCCGTCCGGCAGTGTCGGCGCGCGGCCGAGCACGTCGGCGATCTGTTGCGGCGTCACGTGGCCCGGACGCAGCAGCGCCGGGAAACCGCGCGACAGGTCGAGAATCGTCGACTCGATGCCGACGTCGGACGCGCCGCCGTCGAGCACGTGCACGGTGTCGCCGAATTCGTCGCGCACGTGTTGCGCGGTCGTCGGGCTCACGTGGCCGAACCGGTTCGCGGACGGCGCGGCCACGCCGCCGTGGCCGCCGCGCCGCGCGCTGAACGCGGCCAGCAGCGCCTGCGCGACCGAATGCGACGGGCAGCGCAGCCCGACCGAATCCTGGCCGCCGCTGACGGCGTCGGGAATGCGCGCGTGACGCTTCAAGATCAGCGTGAGCGGCCCCGGCCAGAATGCATCGATCAGCGCCTGCGCGTCGGCCGGCAGACCGTCGGCCCAATAGCCGGGATCGCCGCCGGGCGGCAGATGCACGATCACCGGATGGTTCGCGGGCCGCCCCTTCGCCGCATAGATGCGCGCGACGGCTTCGGGATTCGCCGCGTCGCCGCCGAGCCCGTACACGGTTTCGGTCGGAAACGCGACGAGCTGGCCCGCGTCGAGCAACGCGGCGGCCGCGTCGATCTGCGCGGGCGTCACGTGCTTTGGGAGATCGATGGACATCGGCCCGCGCCTCAGTCGAGCGGCACGCGCAGCAGTTGCGCGCACGCGTGGGCGGCGGCGACGGCTTCGTCGCGCGTCTCGGCCGTGAAGTTCACGTGGCCCATCTTGCGGCCGACGCGCGCTTCTTCCTTGCCGTACAGGTGCAGGTGCGCGGCCGGCATCGCGGCGACCGTGTCCCACGGTGGCGTGACGGCCTCGGCCGCCGCGCCGTCGGGGAACCACACGTCGCCGAGAATGTTCAGCATCGCGGCCGGCGAATGCTGGCGCGGATTGCCGAGCGGCATGCGCGTCATCGCGCGCACCTGCTGCTCGAACTGGCTCGTCGCGCACGCATCGACCGTGTAGTGGCCGGAGTTGTGCGGGCGCGGCGCCATTTCGTTCGCGACGAACGAGCCGTCCTCCAGCACGAAGAATTCGACGCACAGCACGCCGACGTAGCCGAGCGTATCGGCGATCCGGATGGCCGCCTGCTGCGCTTCCTCGACGCGCGCCGCATCGGCGGCCGGCGCCGGCACGACCGTCAACGCGAGGATGCCGTTGTGATGCACGTTCTGCGCGAGCGGGAACGCGGCCGAACGGCCGTCCGCGCCGCGCGCGATCAGCGCCGACACTTCGTATTTCAGCGGCAGGCGCTTCTCCAGCACGCACGGCACGCCGCCGAGCGCGGCATGCGCGTCGCGTGCTTCCTGCGCGGTGGCGACGCGCACCTGGCCCTTGCCGTCGTAACCCAGGCGGGCCGTCTTCAGGATGCCCGGCAGCACGGCGCCGAGCGCGGCATCGTCGAGCGCGGCGAGCGCCGCCGCCGATTCGATCACGACGTGCGGCGCGACCGGCACGCCGGACGCCTCGATGAAACGCTTCTCCGCGATCCGGTCCTGCGCGACGGCGACACAGCGGCCGGCCGGCGCGACGAACGTCGTGCGCGCGAGGAAGTCGAGGCTCGCGGCCGGCACGTTCTCGAACTCCGTCGATACGGCCTCGCACAGGCCGGCCAGTTCGGCGAGCGCGGCTTCGTCGTCGTACGCCGCGCGCAGGTGCCGATCGGCGACCGCGCCCGCGGGGCTCGCCGGATCGGGGTCGAGCACGGCGACGCGATAGCCCATCGACTGGGCGGCAAAGCAGAACATGCGGCCGAGCTGGCCGCCGCCGACCATGCCCAGCCACGCGCCGGGCAGGATCGGGGAAACGGAATCAGGAGTTGCGGTCATGTCAGTGGTCGGTCGCGGCGGAACGCGGATGCCCGCCGCAGTGGGGAAAATCCGGCGCGGGCCGCGTCATGCGGCCGCGCGCCATGCCGTCATTCCAGCGGCGGCAGCACCATCGCATGCGCGGCTTCGTTCTGGCGCACGCGGAACGCGGCGAGCCGGTTCGCGTAGTCGACCGAATTACCGGACAGGATCGACACCGCGAACAATGCGGCATTCGCGGCGCCGGCCTCGCCGATCGCGAACGTCGCGACCGGCACGCCCTTCGGCATCTGCACGATCGAGTGCAGCGAATCGACACCCTTCAGGTACTTGCTCGCGACCGGCACGCCGAGCACGGGCACCGTGGTTTTCGCGGCGAGCATGCCGGGCAGGTGCGCGGCGCCGCCGGCGCCCGCGATGATCGCGCGCAGCCCGCGCTCGCGCGCCTTCTCCGCATAGTCGAACATCTCGTCGGGCATCCGGTGCGCGGACACGACCTTCGCTTCGTACGGCACGCCGAATTCCTGCAGGATGGCGACCGCATGCTTCATCACGTCCCAGTCGGAACTCGAACCCATCAGCACGCCGACGAGCGGCGCGCTGTGCGTGTGGGCGGTCTGGACTTCACTCATTTCGTGTTCCTTCTGGTCAGGCGAGCGACTGGCCCGTGATGCGCTCGAGCGCTTCCTGGTACTTCGCGGCCGTCTTCTCGACGACGTCGGCCGGCAGCGCCGGCGCCGGCGCCGTCTTGCCCCACGGCTGCGCCTCGAGCCAGTCACGCACGAACTGCTTGTCGAACGACGGCGGATTGGTGCCGACCTGGTACTGGTCGGCCGGCCAGAAGCGCGACGAATCGGCGGTCAGCACTTCGTCCATCAGATACAGCTTGCCGTGGTTGTCGAGGCCGAATTCGAACTTCGTGTCGGCGATGATGATGCCGCGCGTCGCCGCGTAGTCGGCCGCTTCCTTGTACAGGCGGATCGAGATGTCGCGGATCGTCGCGGCCAGCTCGGTGCCGATGCGGCGCTCGGTTTCCTCGAACGTGATGTTCTCGTCGTGCTCGCCCATCTCGGCCTTCGCGGCCGGCGTGAAGATCGGCTCGGGCAGCTTCTGCGCGTTCTGCAGGCCTTCCGGCAGCTGCACGCCGCACACGGCGCCCGACGCCTGGTATTCCTTCCAGCCGCTGCCGGCCAGGTAGCCGCGCACGACCGCTTCGATCATGATCGGCTCGAGGCGCTTGACGACCACGCCGCGGCCCTTCACCTGCTCGACCTCGTCGGCCGCGACGACCGCTTCCGGCGCGTCGCCCGTCAGGTGGTTCGGCACGATGTGCGCGAGCTTGTCGAACCAGAAGTTGGCCATCTGGTTCAGCACGCGGCCCTTGTTCGGAATCGGCTCGCCCATCACCACGTCGAAGGCCGACAGGCGATCGGTCGTGACGATCAGGAGCTTGTCGTTGCCGACCGCGTAGTTGTCGCGAACCTTGCCGCGACCGAGGAGCGGCAGCGAGCGGAGCGTGGATTCGTAAAGGGTAGACATCGTCTTTTCGCAGATAAGGAGCCAAACAAAAAGGGAAACGCCGTTCCCCGCGGCAGGCGGGAACGGCGGTCTTGCAATACGTCGGCGAACCGGCGGGCGCAGCGCCCGGGCGGCTGCCGGCCGGCCCTCGTTCGGCCGGACGGAACGGCTGCCGGGGCCGGATCGAATCCGGCCGACCGGGCGGCCAGCCCGTGCCCGGCGGCAGAACCGGGCGGGGCAATCGTACTACAGTCTCAGCGCACGACCTGTGCGAGCGCGCCCGACTTGTACTGCTCGGCGATCTTGTCGAGCGACACCGGCTTGATCTTCGCGGCCTGGCCTTCGCAGCCGAACGCGAGGTAACGGTCGACGCACACCTTCTTCGCCGCTTCGCGCGCGGGCTTCAGGTAGTCGCGCGGATCGAACTTGCCCGGGTTCTCGAACAGGTAGCGGCGGATCGCGCCGGTGATCGCGAGACGCAGGTCGGTGTCGATGTTGATCTTGCGCACGCCGTGCTTGATGCCTTCCTGGATTTCCTCGACCGGCACGCCGTAGGTTTCCTTCATGTCGCCGCCGAATTCGCGGATCTCGGCCAGCAGCTCCTGCGGCACCGACGACGAACCGTGCATCACGAGGTGCGTGTTCGGGATGCGCGCGTGAATTTCCTTGATGCGCTGGATCGACAGGATGTCGCCCGTCGGCTTCTTCGTGAACTTGTACGCGCCGTGCGACGTGCCGATCGCGATCGCGAGCGCATCGCACTGCGTGAGCTTCACGAAGTCGGCGGCCTGCTCCGGATCGGTCAGCAGTTGCTCGCGGGTCATCGTGCCTTCCGCGCCGTGGCCGTCTTCCTTGTCGCCCTTCATCGTCTCGAGCGAGCCGAGCACGCCGAGTTCGGCCTCGACCGTCACGCCGATCGAGTGCGCCATCTCGACGACCTTGCGCGACACGTCGACGTTGTACTCGTACGACGCGACCGTCTTGCCGTCGGCTTCGAGCGAACCGTCCATCATCACGCTCGTGAAGCCGCTGCGGATCGCGGCCATGCAGACCGCCGGCGACTGGCCGTGATCCTGGTGCATCACGACCGGGATGTGCGGATACGATTCGACCGCTGCTTCGATCAGGTGGCGCAGAAACGGCTCGCCCGCATACTTACGCGCGCCGGCCGATGCCTGCATGATCACGGGCGCGCCGACCTGGTCCGCCGCCGCCATGATCGCCTGAACCTGCTCCAGATTGTTCACGTTGAAGGCCGGCAGGCCGTAACCGTGCTCTGCCGCGTGGTCCAGCAATTGACGCATTGATACGAGAGGCATTGTGGAACTCCTTGGAATGAAAACCGGTGCGCCCTGACGCCGGCGCGGCGCTCGCTCCCGGCTGAACCGGGACGGCGCGGCGCGGCTGAGCGTCGAATAGCCGCATTTTATCGCGAAGCGCCTCCGATTCCGACCGCCCGGTGGCCCCCGCTCGCAATTTGTTACGTTCGCACGGCACAATCCGGCCAAAAAGGAGAAAAAAAGCCGCGCGGGGCTTCGGACCCCGCGCGGCTTGCGCGTAAAAAAACGGTGCCAGTTCGATTCCCGCCGACCCGGCCGTCGGCGCGCGGGCCGGCTCGAGAAGGCTCAGCCGGCGCTCAATAGTGCTCGCCGACCCGCACGATCTTCAGCGTGTTGGTGCCGCCCGCCTGCCCCATCGGCTCGCCGACGGTCAGCACGACCATGTCGCCGTGCTGCACGTAGCCCTGCTTCACGACGATCTCGAGCGCCGCCTGCAGCGCCGAATCGCGGTCGCTGTTGAAGTCGACGTGCAGCGGCGTCACGTTGCGGTACAGCGCCATCGTGCGCTCGCTGCCGACGCGCGGCGTCAGCGCGAAGATCGGCACGTGCGTGTAGTGACGCGACATCCACAGCGCGGTCGCGCCCGATTCGGTCAGCGCGATGATCGCCTTCGCGCCCAGGTGGTACGCGGTGAACAGCGCGCCCATCGCGATCGACTGGTCGATCCGCGTGAACGTACGGTCGAGGAAATCCTTGTCCAGTTCGACTTCTTCCGACTTTTCCGCCTCGACGCACACGGCCGCCATCGTCTCGATCGTGACGACCGGGTACTTGCCGGCGGCCGTCTCGGCCGACAGCATCACCGCATCCGTGCCGTCGAGCACCGCGTTCGCGACGTCCGACACTTCCGCGCGGGTCGGCACGGGCGCGTAGATCATCGATTCCATCATCTGCGTCGCGGTAATCACGAGCTTGTTCGACTCGCGCGCCATCCGGATCATCCGCTTCTGCAGCGCCGGCACGGCCGCATTGCCCACTTCCACCGCGAGATCGCCGCGCGCGACCATGATGCCGTCGGATGCGTCGAGGATGCTCTGCAGCGCCGGGATCGCCTCCGCGCGCTCGATCTTCGCGATCATCTTCGGCTTGATACCGTACGGCGCGCCCGCGATGTTCGCGAGCTGGCGCGCCATTTCCATGTCGGTCGCGTTCTTCGGGAACGACACCGCGACGAGGTCCGCGCCGAGCGACATCGCGGTGCGGATGTCTTCCATGTCCTTCGCGGTCAGCGCCGGGGCCGACAAGCCGCCGCCCTGGCGGTTGATCCCCTTGTTGTTCGACAGCTCGCCGCCCACCTTGACGATCGTGTGGATCTCGTCGCCGAGCACGCGCTCGACGGTCAGCACGATCAGGCCGTCGTTCAGCAGCAGCAGGTCGCCCGGCTTCAGATCGCGCGGCAGCTCCTTGTAGTCGAGGCCGACGCGCTCGTCGTTGCCGAGTTCGCAGCCCGCATCGAGGATGAACGGCTGCCCCGGCACGAGCGTGGTCTTGCCGTTCTCGAACTTGCCGACGCGGATCTTCGGGCCCTGGAGGTCGGCCATGATCGCGATCTCGCGGCCAACCTTGCGGGCGGCCTCGCGCACCATTTCGGCGCGCTGGCGGTGATCGTCGGCCGTGCCGTGCGAAAAATTGAGCCGCACGACGTCGAGGCCCGCCTGCATCATCTGCAGCAGAATCTCCGGCGAACTGGAAGCCGGGCCGATCGTGGCGACTATCTTGGTGGCGCGCTGCATGAAACTCCTCATCTGGATCAAGGTGGATGCGCTGGGTGAAACGCTGCGAGAGCCGGAAGCGGCAGGCCCAGCGGCCGCCGCTCCGGGGAGCGTGCCGGTGCTGGCGCCCGGCATCGCTTTGTTCTGAATCTCGTGGTGCTGCACGGCCGCGTCGCCGGCGGCCGCCGGTGCGCGCGGGGCGGTGTTCGCCCGCGCGGGCGCGCGTGTGCGCTTGCCCGCGCCGGCCGGCTGCTCCGCTTTCGCGGAGCGCGCGGCCTCCACCCCTGCGCGCGCCGCCACGCTCAGGCCGCCCGCGTTTCGAGCACTTCCACCGCCGGCAGCTTCTTCCCCTCGAGGAACTCGAGGAAGGCGCCGCCGCCCGTCGAGATGTAGCTGACCTGGTCGTGGATGCCGTACTTCGCGATGGCCGCGAGCGTGTCGCCGCCGCCCGCGATCGAGAACGCGGACGATTTGGCGATCGCTTCGGCGAGCGTCTTGGTGCCGTTGCCGAACTGGTCGAATTCGAACACGCCGACCGGACCGTTCCACACGATCGTGCCGGCCTTCTCGAGCTGGCTCGCGAGCGCCTTGGCCGTATCCGGGCCGATGTCGAGGATCATGTCGTCCGCTTCGATGTCGGCGACCTGCTTCACCGTGGCCGCGGCCGTCGGCGAGAATTCCTTGGCCGTCACGACGTCGGACGGGATCGGCACCGACGCGCCGCGCTCACGCGCTTCGTCGATGATCGCCTTCGCCTCGGCGACGAGATCGGCTTCCGCGAGCGACTTGCCGATCGACAGGCCGGCCGCGAGCATGAACGTGTTCGCGATGCCGCCGCCGACGATCAGCTGGTCGACCTTGCCGGCCAGCGACTTCAGGATGGTCAGCTTGGTCGACACCTTCGAACCCGCGACGATCGCCACCAGCGGGCGCGCCGGGTTGCCGAGCGCCTTGCCGAGCGCGTCGAGTTCGGCGGCCAGCAGCGGGCCCGCGCAGGCGACGGGCGCGTACTTCGCGATCCCGTGCGTGGTCGCTTCCGCGCGGTGCGCGGTGCCGAACGCGTCGTTCACGTACACGTCGCAGAGCTTCGCCATCTTCTGCGCGAGCTCGTCCGAATTCTTCTTCTCGCCCTTGTTCACGCGGCAGTTCTCGAGCAGCACGACCTGGCCCGGCGCGACGTTCACGCCGTTCTCGACCCAGTTCGACACCAGCGGCACGTCGCGGCCGAGCAGTTCGGCGAGACGCTTCGCGACCGGCGCGAGCGAGTCTTCCGGCTTGAATTCGCCTTCGGTCGGACGGCCGAGGTGCGACGTGACCATCACGGCCGCGCCGGCGTCGAGCGCGGCCTGGATGGCCGGCACGGACGCACGCACGCGCGTGTCCTCGGTGATGTTGCCGTGATCGTCCTGCGGGACGTTCAGGTCGGCGCGGATGAACACCCGCTTGCCGGCGAGCTGGCCGGCGGCGATCAGGTCGGTAAGACGCTTGACTTGGCTCATGTTGAACAGATTGAAGTAGTGGATGGGGAAAAGGGGTTCACGCTGGACGTGCGCGGGCTGCCGCGAAAGGGCGCCGGATGCGGCCGTGGCTGGCGGTTCGCATGACGCGCACGGGTCAAAATCTCGAACGGGCATTCTAGCCGATCCACCCGGCAGACTGACCCGTGCGGCGGCGAATTCCGCCTATTTGGGATGACGCGCCGGCAGCGACGCATTGCTGCAACGCAACAATGCGTGCGCGCAGCCGGACGGCACGCGCCGAACCGGAACGGCGGCCCATCAGAAGATCAGGCGCAGGAGGGTGAACACGAGCATCCCGACGACGATCGTGCCGAGCATGCTGCGCCGCCACAGAAACCAGCCGAGGCCGGCGAGCGCCGCGTAGAACGGATGGTTGGACAGCGCGAACGACAGCCCGGCCGGCGTTTCGAGCACATCGGGCAGCACGACGGCGACCAGCGCGGCGGCCGGCGCGTAGCGCAGCGCGCGCTGCGCGCGTTCGGGCAGCACGGTGCGCTCGCCGCCGATCAGGAACAGCGCGCGCGTGACGGCCGTGACGATCGTCATCCCGACGATGACGATCCAGATCTCGGTCGCGCTCATTCGATTTCCTTTTCATGCACGGTTTCGGTACGGATGCGCCGCCAGTCGGCCCGCTCGACGAAGAAGTCGGCCGTGCAGCCGGCCGCGAGCGCGGCGAGCACCGCAAGCGGCAGCGCGAGCCGGTACGGCAGGTCGAACGCGATCAGCGACACGATGCCCGCGACCGCGACCGCCGCGAGCGTCGAGCGGTTCGCGACCGCCGACACCATGATCGGAATCAGCGCGAGCGTGCCGGCCAGTTCCAGCCCCCAGCTCGCGGGAAAGACGCTCGCGAGCAGGATGCCGGCGAGCGACGACACCTGCCACGACGCCCAGCTCGCGAGCGCCATCCCCCAGAAATACGCTTCCTTGCCCGGCACGCGGCCGTACGCGAAGCCCTGTTTCTGGAACAGCAGGTAGATCACGTCGCCGTTGAAATAGCCGATCGCGAGACGCCGCCACAGCGGCAGGTAGGAGAAATGGGGCGCCAGCCCGGCGCTGAAGATCACGAAGCGCAGGTTGACCATCGCGGCCGTGAGCAGCACGGTCCAGATCGGCAGCTTCGCCGCGAGGAGCGGCAGCACGGCGAGCTGCGACGAGCCCGCGTAGACGAACAGCGACATCGCGCTCGCCTGCCCGAGCGTCATCACGGACTTGCTCATCGCGATGCCGGTGACGAGCCCCCAGGACAGGATCGCCATCAGTGTCGGGGAATAGTCGCGCGCGCCCTGAATCAGCGCGAAGCGGTCGGTGGCGGACAATCGAGCGAGCATGGGAAAGCGGGCCGCGGCGGGCGGTTCGTCGGGACGCCGGCGCCTCCTGCCGGTGCGGCCCGTCGTTATTGGAATCGGTACCGGACGATTATAGCGCCGGCTCCGTGCCGTCCGACCGGATCGCCCCCAAATGACGCTAAAATAAGCGTCTTTCCGGCTCAACGCTGCACACCACCCGCAGCACATCACCGCTTCCAGGAGAATCGTATGTCAATGGCCGACCGCGACGGCAAGATCTGGATGGACGGCAAGCTGATCGACTGGCGCGACGCCAAGATCCACGTCCTCACCCACACGCTGCACTACGGCATGGGCGTCTTCGAGGGCGTGCGCGCGTACAAGACGGCCGACGGCGGCACCGCGATCTTCCGCCTGCGCGAGCACACCAAACGTCTGCTGAATTCGGCGAAGATCTTCCAGATGGACGTGCCGTTCGACCGCGAAACGCTCGAAGCCGCGCAACTCGCGGTCGTGCGCGAGAACCGGCTCGAGTCGTGCTACCTGCGCCCGATCATCTGGGTCGGCTCCGAAAAGCTCGGCGTGGCCGCGAAGGGCAATACCATCCACGTCGCGATCGCCGCGTGGCCGTGGGGCGCATACCTCGGCGAGGACGGCCTCGCGAAGGGCATCCGCGTGAAGACGTCGTCGTTCACGCGCCACCACGTGAACGTGTCGATGGTGCGCGCGAAGGCGTCGGGCTGGTACGTGAACTCGATCCTCGCGAACCAGGAAGCAACGGCCGACGGCTACGACGAAGCGCTGCTGCTCGACGTCGACGGCTACGTGTCCGAAGGCTCCGGCGAGAACTTCTTCCTCGTGAACAACGGCAAGCTGTACACGCCGGATCTATCGTCGTGCCTCGACGGCATCACGCGCGACACGGTCATCACGCTCGCGAAGGACGCCGGCATCGAGGTCATCGAGAAGCGCATCACGCGCGACGAAGTCTACACGGCCGACGAGGCGTTCTTCACCGGCACGGCCGCCGAAGTCACGCCGATCCGCGAGCTCGACAACCGCACGATCGGCAGCGGCGCGCGCGGCCCCGTCACGGAAAAGCTCCAGTCGGCGTTTTTCGATATCGTGTCTGGCAAGAACGCGAAGTACGCGCACTGGCTGACGAAGGTCTGAGCGCGCCGCGCCACCGACCGCCCCACACACAGAGTGACAAGAGAAAGTCTCATGAGCGAAATCAAGGAAATGCCGCTGGTCGAGCTGACGGCCAAGGATCTCCCCGCCTACTGCCCGAACCCGGCCATGACGCGCTGGAACGCGCACCCGCGCGTGTTCATCGACGTGTCGCACGGCGAGGCGCGCTGCCCGTACTGCGGCACGCGCTACAAGCTGCGCGACGGCGAGGTCGTCAAGGGCCACTGAGCCCCGGCGCCGGGCCTCACGGCCCGCCGACCCGCAAGGCGGCGCAGCCGGACGCCCGGCGCGCCGCCCTTTCCCATTCTGGCAACCCGAACGCGGCGCCCGCGCGCCGTGCTTCATTACGACATCGGAAGTCGACCTGATGCGTCGAGCGCTGGTTATCGCACCGAACTGGATCGGTGACGCATTGATGGCGCAGCCGCTTTTTGCGCTGCTGAAGAAACTCCATCCCCGCATCGCGATCGATGCCGTCGCACCGTCGTGGGTCGCGCCCGTGCTCGAGCGGATGCCCGAGATCCACGATGTCCACGCGACCGATCTCGCGCACGGCAAGCTGCAGCTGCTGCGCCGCTGGCAGCTCGCGAGCGACCTGCGCGACGTCGGCTACGACGCGGCGTACGTGCTGCCGAATTCGCTGAAGTCCGCGGTGATCCCGTGGCTCGCGAACATCCCGCTGCGGATCGGCTATACGGGCGAGCACCGCTACGGGCTGCTGAACGTGCGGCACGCGAACCCCGACAAGTCGGGCGAGCGGCCGCCGATGACCACCCACTACGCGGCGCTCGCGTACGCGCCGGGCGCGAAGCTGCCCGAGTCGATGAAAACCCTGCCCGCGCCGCGCCTCGACGCCGACCTGAACGAGACGGCGCGCGTGTCCGCACGTTTCAATCTCGATACACGCAAGCCGCTCGTCGTGTTCTGCCCGGGCGCCGAATACGGCCCGGCCAAGCGCTGGCCGCCCGAGCACTTCGCGTCGCTCGCGACCATCGTCCATCAATCGTTCCCGTATACGCAGATCGTCGCGCTCGGCTCGCAGAAGGACGCCGCGGCCGCGCAGGCGATCGCCGACCACGCGCCGAACGTGCGCAACCTGTGCGGGCAGACGTCGTTGTCCGAGGCGTGCGCGCTGATCGCGCGCGCGAACGCCGTCGTCACCAACGATTCGGGGCTGATGCACGTCGCGGCCGCGTTGCGCCGGCCGCTCGTCGCGTTGTACGGATCGACCGATCCGCGCCATACCCCTCCGCTGTCGGACCTGGCGAAGGTACAATGGTTACATCTCGAATGCAGTCCCTGCTTCGAACGCGAGTGCCCGCTCGGCCACCTGAAGTGCCTGCGCGAACTCGGTCCCGAGCAGGTATTCGGCGATTTGCGCGGCATGCTCGTCGGGCAGCGCTGACCCTGGCCGGCAGCGTCGCACGGCGCGCCGGGCAATCCGATTCACCGGTGTGCGGCGGCTCCATCCGGGCCGCCGCGCTGAATACGGCGCGCGACGCGCGCGAGAGACAACCCCGATGCCACGTTTTGCCCGCCTCTTCGAAGCCGCTGCCGATACGCTGAACGCCTACTACCAGGCCGTCGCGGATGCCAATCTCGACGCGCTGCTGGCGTTGTGGATCGACGAGGATTTCGCCAGCTGCGTATGGGCGGACGGCGAGCATCTGCACGGCCTCGACCAGATCCGCGGCGGGCTCGCCAACCGGCTCGCGACGCGCCCGGTCACGATCGAGCCGCTCGACATCCGCGTGTACGACAGCCTCGGCACGGTCGTCTATACGATCGCCGAAGCGCATCAGCAGGCCGACCTGACGGCCGAACCCGACATGGTTTTCGCGACGTACGTGATGATCCACGAACGTGGCGAGTGGCGGATCGCGCACATCCACGCGAGCCCGATTCCCGAACAGGCGGCCGGACAATTCGCCGCGAAGATCCGTCACGGGCAGGGTCCGCTGCACTGACGAAAAACGAAGCAACGCATTAGCGGGGCGATCATGAGTACGGCTTCTCCGCCCACCTCGCCGCTGACCGGGGCCCCGGCCCCCGCCGACGACACACTGCGCTATCGCGCACCGCGCTGGCTACCCAACAGCCATGTGCAAACCATCGTGCCCGCGCTGTTCGCGCGGCGTCCGGTTGTCGCCTACCGGCGAGAGCGATGGGAAACGCCCGATCACGACTTCATCGATCTCGACTGGGTCGCGCACCTCGACAGCGCGGCGCCGGCGCCCGACGCGCCGCTGTTCGTGCTGTTCCACGGCCTCGAAGGGAGCTCCGGCTCGCACTACGCGCTCGCGATGATGGCCGCCGCGCGCGCGAAGGGCTGGCACGCCGTCGTCCCGCACTTTCGCAGTTGCAGTGGCGAGATCAACCGCCAGCCGCGCTTCTACCATCTGGCGGACAGCGCCGAGGTCGACTGGATCCTGCGCCGGCTCGCCGGGCAGCATCGCGGGCCGCTGGTCGCGGCCGGCGTATCGCTCGGCGGCAACGTGCTGCTGCGCTGGCTCGGCGAGCATCGCAGCGACACGTCGATCGTGCGCGCCGCCGCCGCGATCTCGACGCCGATCGACGTGCACGCGGGCGGCCGCGCGCTGTCGCAGGGGTTCGCGATGGTCTACACGCGCAGCTTCCTGAAGACGCTGAAACGCAAGGGACTCGCGAAGCTCGAGCAGTATCCGGGGCTGTTCGACCGCGATGCGATGCTGCGGGCCGTGACGATGCGCGACTTCGACGAAGTCGTGACCGCACCGCTGCACGGCTTCGCGAACGCGGACGACTACTGGACACAGGCCACGACCCGCCCGCTGCTGCGCGCGATCGACGTGCCCACGCTGCTGCTCAACGCGCGCAACGATCCGTTCCTGCCCGAGTCCGCACTGCCGGGCGCCGCCGACGTGTCGCCGGCCGTCGAGCTCGACCAGCCCGCGCACGGCGGCCATGCGGGCTTCATGACCGGCCCGTTCCCCGGCCGCCTCGACTGGCTGTCGGCGCGGGTGTTCGGTTATTGCTCGAAATTCGTCGACCATGGATGACATCGTCAGGCAGGCGCTCGCCAAATGGCCGAACGTGCCGCATTGCACCGGCTGGCTGCTGCTCGACCGGCGCGGCACATGGCGGCTGCGCGACGACGCGGCGCAGGCGGCCGGCGAGCTCGGCTCGCCGGTCCGGCATGCGGCGCTGAACGCGTTCATCGGCCGCAACTACGCATGCGACGCGCAGGGCCAGTGGTTCTTCCAGAACGGGCCGCAGCGCGTATACGTCGAACTCGCCTATACGCCGTGGATCGTGCGGCTCGCCGAACGCGACGGGCAGCTCGCGCTCACCGACCAGACGGGCGCCCCGTTCGAACCGGACGCAGCCTGGCTCGACGACGGCGGCGGCGTGCTGTTTCGCGAGGCCGGCACACCCCCGCGCATCGCGGCGCTGCACGACCACGATCTCGGGCTATTCGCCGATCACGCGGATTTCGATGCCGAGCCGCCCGTGCTGCGCTGGCGCGACGGCCGCACGCTGCCGCTCGGCAGCATCGCCTGCGCCGACGTGCCCGCGCGGTTCGGCTACGTCGCGAGCCCGGCGCGCCACGCACGCGACGCCGCCGGCAGCGGCAACTGACCCGCCGCGGCGCCGTCGGCGTTCGCCCCTTGGCGGCCGCTACCCGCGGCCGTTCTTCTCGTCGTCGCGCTCTTCCTTGTAGCGCGCCTCGAATTCCAGCAGCCGCGCGCCGATGATCGACTGCTCGTAGAACGACACGTCCTTCGCATCGCGCGCTTCCTTCAGTTGCCGGATCGCCGACGGCCACGCGCCGTCGAGCGCCAGTTTCTCCGCCAGCGCCCGGCGCCGCGCGAGCACGTCGCCCTTGCCGTCGCTCGCCTTCGCGAGGTAATCCCACCAGTCCGGCTGTTCGGGGTCGGCCTTCGCTTGCGCCCGGGCGAGCGTCTGCGCTTCGGCGAAACGGCGCGCGGCGAGCAGCGCCTGCAGGTGCGCGACGATCGCCGCGTGCGACGCCGGCCAGCGCCGCTGCGCGAGCGCCGAGAGCCGCACCGCGTCGTCGGTGCGGCCCGCGCGGCGGGCGATGTCGGCGGCCAGCACGTCGAGGCTCGGCGAACTCGTCGCCGGATCGTCGTCGCGCCGCTCGCGCGCATCGAACGCGCCGCGCGCCGACGCGAGCGCCTTGTCCGCCGTGTCGTACTGGCCGAGCAGCGTGTTCGCGAGCGCGATGCCGTACCAGTTCGCCGCGACGTTCGGCGCGGTGCGATCGTCGATCTCGAGCTGCATCCGCCGCGCCTCGGCCGAGATGTCGGTCGGCGCCCGGTTCTGCAGCACGCGAAGACGCGCACGCACGAACCCGTATTCGGCCGACTGGCGCGGCTGCCGGTACGGCGCGCGGCGCGCGCGATCTTCCATGTCCGCAATCCGCTCGCCGGTCAGCGGGTGCGTGCGCGCATAGGCCGGCACGCCCGCATCGCCCATCGACGCGCGGTCGAGCCGCTCGAAGAAGCCCGGCATCCCGTACGGGTCGTAGCCGGCGCCTGCGAGCAGCTGGAAGCCGACGCGATCGGCCTCCCGCTCGGCCGACCGCGAGAAGCGCAACTGGTTGTCGACCGCATACGCCTGCCCGCCCATCGCGATCGCGCTGCCGAGATCGCCGCTGCGCGCGAGCACGCCGGCCAGCACGCCGAGCAGCATCGTCGCGAGCGCCGTGTAGCCGGTCTTCTCGTTCGCGCCGATCATCCGGGCGATGTGCCGCTGCAGCACGTGGCCCATCTCGTGGCCGACCACCGATGCGAGCTCCGATTCCGTCTGCGTCGTCACCACCAGCCCGCTGTTGATCCCGATGAAGCCGCCCGGCATCGAGAACGCGTTGATCTGCGGATCGCGTACCGCGAACAGGTCGAAGTCCGGCGTGTAGCCGCCGATGTAGCGCGCGGCCGCCGCGGCCGCGAGCCGCGCCGCCATCGCGTTCAGGTAGTCGCGCACGAGCCAGTCGTCGAGATAGTCGGGATCGCGCCGCACTTCGCGCATCACGCGCTCGCCGAGCCGGCGCTCGGCTCGCGGCGTCAGCGAACCGCCGGAGCCATCGCCGAGATCGGGCAGCTCCAGTGCACGCAGCGGCGCGCGCAGGCTCGCGACGGGCGCCGACGCACCGGCCACGCCCGAGAACCGGCTCTCCGCGCCGCCGTATGTACCGAACACGCCGGTCGCGATGCCGGACGGCACGGTGGAAATCGACGTCCCGCCGCCAGCCGCCGGCTCGAGCGGTGGCGCGGATGCGCTCTGAGCATGGCCGCCCGGCGGCAGCGCGAGCGCCGCCGACAGCGACACAGCAAGCAACTGTTTGACACGCATGGCAGGATGAAAACGACGCCGTCCCGCGCGAGCGGTGCGCATCGCGGCGTTTGGTCTGAATATTCGGGTCATTGTACCGGCGCCGCGACGACTGTCCCGTGCCGCGCGTGCGTCATCTGCGCCCCCGGCGACGCAGACGCCGCTGCTATGATAGGCGCCCGTCGCGAGGCTGGATCGGTTCGCCGCGTCGGCATGGGTTCCGGTACCCGGCCGATCGCGAAGCAGCGATCGACGGACGTGCGCGCGCACTCCGTTCTCACAAGAGGAAGACATGTCAGGACTCACCCATTTCGATGCCGCCGGCCATGCGCACATGGTCGACGTCGGCGACAAGCAGGAAACCCGGCGCATCGCGATCGCGCGGGGCACGATCCGGATGCTGCCGGCCACGTTCGCGCTGATCCGCGACGGCAAGGCCAAGAAAGGCGACGTGCTCGGCGTCGCGCGCATCGCGGCGATCCAGGGTGCGAAGCGCACGGCCGACCTCATCCCGCTGTGCCACCCGCTCGCGCTCACGCGCGTGGCCGTCGACTTCGAACTCGACGACGCGCTGCCAGCCGTGCATTGCGTCGTGCAGGTCGAGACGTTCGGCCGGACCGGCGTCGAGATGGAAGCGCTGACGGCCGTCCAGGTCGGGCTGCTGACCGTCTACGACATGTGCAAGGCCGTCGATCGCGGAATGGTGATCACCGACGTGAGCGTGCGGGAGAAACGCGGCGGGAAGTCGGGGGACTGGAAGGCGGAAGACGCGGCGGGCTGAACGGCCGGGCGCGGCCGGCCCGCAAATTCGAGATAAAGCCGTTTATCTCATACAATTACCGGATTCCGCACGAGAGAGCGTGCGAACCAGCAAAACAGCACAACAAAGCGAGCCCTGGTGATGAATTCGCAAGCGTCAAGAAGCGCGTTGCTGGCCGGACCGGTCCAGCACGAGCGCCTCGTCAAGCTGGATACCCCGCTCGGCCCTGACGTCCTGTTGCCGCAGCGGGTCACGGGCCGGTCGCGGCTCGGACGCCATTTCGAGTTCACCGTCGATACCGTGTCGGTATCCGACGACGTCGAACTCAAGAAACTGATCGCGCAGCCGGTGACGCTGTGGATCCAGCAGGCCGACCAATCGTACGCGCCACACCACGGCTACGCGCATGCGGTCCGCCGGCTCGGATCGGGCAGCGGCCTCACGCACTATCAGGTCGTTTTTGCGTCGTTCCTGCACTTCCTGAAATTCCGCCGCGATCAGCGGATCTGGCAGGACCGGTCGGCAGACGACATCATCGCCGACGTGTTGAACCAGCACCCGCAGGCCAAGGGCCGCTTCACGTTCAAGCTCTTCCAGCCGCTGCCGTCGCGCTCGTTCTGCATGCAATACGAGGACGACTGGAATTTCGTCCATCGCCTGATGGAATCGGAAGGCCTGTACGGTTTCTGGGAACAGGACGACGACGGCAAGTCGCACCGGCTCGTCATCGTCGATCGCCTCGATGCGTTGCCCGCGCTGTCGCCGCGAACCGTGCGCTTTCATCACGCGGGCGCGGGCGACGAAGCCGACACGCTCGTCCAGTTCACCGGTACGCGCACGCTGCGAAGCGTCGCGCGCACTACCCGCACGTTCGACTACAAGCAGCCGCCCACCGCGTCGAATCCGAAGGCCACTCACACGCCGACGATCGCGAACCAGGGCGACCTGCCGGGGCAACTCGAAGTCTACGAATACACGGGTGCTTACACGTATCCCGAACAGTCGCGCGGCGACCATCTATCGAAGATCTGGATGGAGGAACAGGAATCGCACGCCAAGCGCTTTCACGGTGTCGGCGGCGTGCGACGCATGGACGCGGGACGCACGTTCGAGTTCGCCGATCATCCCGAACACGACAAGGACGATGCCGGTCAACGCGAATTCGCCGTGATCGAGACGACGTGGGTCATCGTCAACAACCTGCCCGTGGCCGACGAGTCGGCCGTTTTCCCGCACAGCCTGCAGGCCGAAATCGGCCGCCTCATTCGGGAAACCGATAACGACCTGTCGCGCGTGCGGCATCCCGACGGCAGCGAGGGCTTCTTTCAGATCCGCATCGAAGCGCAGCGCACGACGGTGCCGTTCCGCAGCCCGTTCGAGCATGCGAAGCCGCCGATGCACCTGCAATCGGCGATCGTCGTCGCCCCGCAGGGCGAAGAGGTTCACACGGACGAGCTCAACCGGGTCAAGGTCCGATTCCACTGGGACCGCTTGAACGACGGCGACGAAAAGGCGTCGTGCTGGCTGCGCGCCACGGCGTCCGATTCGGGCAATGGCTACGGCGCCGTTCACCCGCACCGCGCCGGCGAGGAAGTGCTGGTCGATTTCCTCGGCGGCGACTGCGATCGCCCGATCGTCGTCGGCAAGGTCTACAACGGCGCGACGCGTCCGCAATGGCACAGCAACGGGCTCCTGTCCGGATACCGGTCAAAGGAATATGCGGGCGCCGGCTACAACCAGCTGGTGCTCGACGACGCGACCGCACAGAACCGCGTGCACCTGTACAGCAGCCAGGCCAACACGCACTTGCACCTCGGCTACCTGATCGACCACACGGGCAACAACCGCGGCAGCTATCTCGGCAGCGGCTTCGACCTGCGTTCCGACGCATACGGCGCGGTGCGCGCGAACCGCGGGCTGTATGTGACGACGCATCCGAAGCAGGCGGCAAGCCAGCCGCTCGACGTCGACGAGACGCGGGAGCAGCTCATGCGCGCGCAAGGGCTGATCGACGCCATGTCGCAGGTCAGCGCGCAGCATCAGGGCGAATCGCTCGACCCCGGCCACACGGCGCTAAAGCAGTTCAGCGATGCGACGCAGCACAGCGTGAGCGGCAGCAGCGCCGGCGGCAGGACCGCAGGTGGCGGAACCGGCTCGGCCAATGCGTTCAAGGAGCCCGTGATGCTGTTCGGCAGCCCGGCCGGCATCGGGCTGTCCACGCAGCAATCCGCGCAATTTGCCGCGGACCAGCACATCAACCTCGTCAGCGGGCAAAGCACGCACGTCGCCGCCGGCAAATCGCTGATCGCCAGCGTCCTCGACCGGATCAGCCTGTTCGCGCAGAACGCGGGGATGAAGCTGTTCGCCGGCAAGGGCAAGGTCGAGGTGCAGGCGCAGGCGGACAACATCGAGCTGACCGCGCAGAAGGCGCTGAAGCTGATCGCCGTCACGCAATCGGTCGAAGGCGCCGCGGCGAAGGAGATCCTGCTGACGTCCGGCGGCGCTTATATCCGCATCGCGGACGGCAACATCGAGGTGCACGCGCCCGGCAAGATCGACATCAAGGGCGCGCAGCATGCGTTCAGCGGCCCCACCCACCTGTCGCAAACGATGCCGACGCTGCCGAACTCCAGCGGCAACTACGACCAGGCGTTCATCGCGCACTGGGCCGGCACCGACATTCCGGTCGCGAACACGCGGTACCAGATGTTCTCGAACGGCAAGCTGATCTCGGAGGGCGTCACCAACGCGGCAGGCGAGACGGGGCTCACGCAGAGCCACGTGCCGCACGACGTCGTCGTCAAGTTTCTGGGGAAATCGAATGGCTGACGGACAACACGACAAGGTGCTCGGGACAGGTGCGGCGATGCTCACCCCGACGGGATACCAGGATCGGCCGAAGGTGCAGATCAACATCTGCGACAAGCATGTGACGCCGGCGGCGGATTCCATTATTGGAACCTGTCCGTACTACTACCGGCCACTGCATGGCGAATACTGGGAGACGGTCGAAAAGGTCAGCACGTCGAGTATTTGGGCGACCGTCAAGAAATTCGCGACGTCATGGGATCCGTGGAAAGACACGAAAGTTGCCCGTGACCTGCTGCATCGGCGGGAGAACCTGATACAAGCCGAAAGCACCGATTCCGACTGGTCCCGCCACGGCAATTTCATGATGCGTCATATCGGGTGCGGGCATAAGCCGCCGGGATATTACGTGAGTTACGGTTACTACTACTGCTCGAATTACGGTAAATACCTGCTTCCGCAATTGAGCGACAAGGGCAAGGCGTGGCTTGCGAGCGCACGCTGGTTCCTGCAGCATTACCTGGAACAAGGTTTGCAGCAGAACATGCGCGGCGACACCATTTCGATCCGGGGCAAGAAGCCGAACAGCGGAAGCTGCTCGATGAACGTGCCGCAGTACTCGCTCGAACTGGACGACGACACCTTCAAGACATACGCGTTCAAGACCCACCCTCTCGCCTATCTCGACGGCGGTCTGGCCGGGCTCGGGCCTGTCGACATGTACTATATCCTCAAGCAACCTAACGCCCAGGAATGGGGCGATGTGAGGACGTTCTCCCAGGCATTCGACAGTGGTGTCGGCGTGGGCAAGCAATACGTCGACAATACCGTGGAATATGCAAAAAAGGCCGGTGATGCCGTCAACGAACATGTCATCGACCCTGTTGCACAGGCAATCGAAAAACTGATGCCGAAATGAAATGACGAAAAAATCCGTGAAGCTGTCGCTGGTTGCGGCAGTCGTGCTCATTGTCTTGATTGTCGGGTTCTCATATATGTCGAATGACTGGCAGGTCGTTTCCAACACTTTCATGAAGAACAGCAAGCCATACGGCGGGGGCGACTTCGTGATATCGGGAAACGAGGCGATCACGCTGAAGATCAGCGATCCTGAAATCACGTTCAAGCCTTACGCGGAATGGAGGGACAAGGAAAAAGCGGAGCCGGCCGAAGCCTGGATGAACGACAGTCGCGAAACGCTGAACCGGACGTCGGTCGAATTCTGGCGCGGCCCGGTGAACGGCGACATGACGCGCCATTTCAAGCAGGTGGGCCAGACCGCCGCCTGGTGGCACGCCAAGGACTGGACGGTCGAATTCATCAGCACCGGCTGGATGGACTACAAGTCGCCTCAGCCTGCCGATGGACTGACGCCGCAAGTGACCAAGCTCTGGAAGTCGTCCAACGGCGGACGCGACTGGGTGCAGCTCGCGTGGCCCGAAGACCGGAACATCGGCCGCCTGCTGTTTCTTGATCCGCAGCGCGGTTATGCGATCGGTTGGGGCCCGCACGTGTGGCGCACGTCCGACGGTGGTCAGTCGTGGCGGGAAATCGCACTGCCACCCGGTGCCGCGGAATCCGGCAAACCCCGCCGCACCTTTGACGGCATCGACCTTGGTCCGGACGGTACCTTGCGCGTGGCATACCACGTCGGGAAAACCGAGCAAGCTGCCGCCGGAAGCGTTGTCTATCGGCTCGGCTGGGAACAATCCGAGTTCGCGCTGGATGCCGTTTTGCCCGAACAGGTGGTCGTCAACCTGTCCTCGTCTCCAACCGCGTCGAATCGCTATGCGCTTTACGCGTTGTCGCGCCTCGGTGAACCGCGCAATTCCGGCGATCCCGCCGACAAAGGACAACGCGTCGGCGCCATTTCTACCTGGACGAACAGTACACCCGAGCAGGTTCAGCAGTTGCATACGTTTGACGACAGACTGACGCTCGATAGCCTGAGCGTCGGCCGGGACGGATTGCTGCTCGTCTACGCAACCGACTCCAGCCGCAACGGCACACCGCTCGATCTCACGTTCGTCAGCAGCGACGCGGGAAAGACCTGGAACTCGAGCAGGGAGAAACTGACTCAGGGCGGATATTTCGATGCCCAAACGAACACGCTGTATTCACTGGTCGCCTATACGCTCAAGAAGCGGCAGTTCTGACCGTTCCGATGCGATGACCGCGGGGCTCCCGTCGCGATTCGGGCGTCGGCTCCGCGGCCTGCGGCCGATCCGAAATGACCGAGCAATGCGGGGCCCGGCCGCACGATCGCGACGCGACGCCTGCCCGAGCCGTCAGATACCGGTCCTGCCGAGTCGGTCGTGTCTCGGGGTAACCGCATATCCAATGAGATGCAAACACACACTCGCCGGATAGGGTTCGTCGTGAGCCTCGCCGTCCTGGCCGTGGTGACATTCAGTTATATCCGCCCCACGACGGATCGGGAGACGATTTCGACGCACTTCATGCGGGATGACACGCCATACGGCGGCAACAGTTTCCGCATCAAGGGCAATGACGTGATGAGCGTCAAGCTCGCCAATCCCGTAGTAACGTTCAAGCCTCAGCCCGAATCGAACGAGCCGCAGCGGCCCGAGCCGACCGAAGCATGGATGAACGACACCGGCGAGTTGCTGAACCGCATGACGATCAGCTTCTTCCGCGGCACAATCGACGGCGGGATGAAACGCCAATTCCAACAGGTCGGCCAGAATGCCGCCTGGTGGTACTCGCCAGACTGGATCGTTCAGTTCATCAGCACGTCATGGATGAACTACAAGGCTCCCGAGGCGCAAGGCGGCGACGCGCCACAAACCACCAAGCTGTGGAAATCGACCGATGGCGGCCAGACCTGGTCGCAACTTCGATGGCCCGCCAGCCAGAACATCGGCCGCCTGCTCTTTCTCGATCCGCAGCGCGGCTACGCGGCCGGCTGGGGCCCCCGCATATGGCGGACTTCGGACGGCGGAAACACGTGGCAAGCGGTCGACGTGCCGGCCGATGCACACGTCGGAAGCGAAACGCGCCGGGATTTCAATGAAATCAGCCTCGGGCCGGACGGGGTTCTGCGGATCGCCTACGCTGTCGCACAGACTGCCGACGCACCGGCTCACAGCGTGGTCGCCAGGCTCGACTGGGGGCGGCACGCATTCGTGACGGATACCGTGCTGCCAGGCCAGGTCATCACTGCGCTCGACACCACGCCGACCACACCGGAGTCGGGATCACGTTATTCGGTGTACATACTGTCGCGTCTCGACAAGTCGCAAAACGGAGAGGCTCACGACAATGGCCGCCGGACGGGCGCCATTTCCACGTGGACGACCGACCATCCCGAGGCCGTGCAGCAACTGCGCACGTTCGACGAGAAGCTCACGCTCGACGGTATGAGCGTCGGTCGCGACGGCCTCCTGCTCGTTTACGCAACCGATCCGAATTCCGGAAGCGGCGGTACCGGCGGCGGCGCCCCGATCGACCTGACGTTCAGCAGCACAGACGCCGGCAAGTCCTGGAATAAAACGATCGACAAGACCGCACATGGCGCCTACTTCGACGCGCAGACCAACACGCTGTACCGGCTGCACGGCTATACGCTCAAGAAGCGAACCTTCTGAGCGCGCGCCGTCTGCCACGGTGCCCCGCCTCACTGGCCACGTGACGGCTCGAACACGAACGGTTGCGTGAGCAGGAACGGATTCGCGGTCGCGCCCGTCTGCGTGCAACTCGCGTGCGTCATCGCCTCGACGGCCGCGCGATCGGCCGCCGCATTGCGGCTGCTCGTCGTCACGGTCACGTTCTGCGCTTCGCCGGACGCCGTCATCAATGCGCGCACCAGCACGGTCGCCTGGCGCGTGAGCGGCTTCGCGGTATCCGGATAGACCGCGCGCGGAATGTGGCAGGTCAGCTTGCTTTCCTGCGACGACGTCAGCATCGCGCAGCCGGAAAACAGCATCGCGACGGCGGGCAGGATCAGGTAGGTCGAGCGGATAGCCATGGTCGAATATCGTTCTTGAGTACTGGTCTGGGCACGCGCGCCGCGCGACGGAAGCCTTCCCCGGCCGCGCCGCGTGTGTTGCACCGCGCCGCGGCCATCGGACCGGCGCCCCGTTACGGCCGCACGGCCGAGCGACGCTCGACCGCGATCCTGTTCGTGGAATGTCCCGGATAGCCGCGGGCGTTTTCTACGCTCGCACCGGTTAGCCCCGCGCCGCTTTCATGCGAGCGCTTTCGCGCATTGTGCACGCGCCACCCGGTCAACGGCGGCGATTTGACAATGGTTGACGCGAATCGCCGCCCATTCGAGCGGACTCCACGCGATCCGCGATGTAATCGATACCCGACCGGCGTGGCGCGTTGCGCGTGCACCGGGCCGCGGGGCCCGCCGTCGATCCGCCTTCATCGCAACCGATAGACGCCGGTATTCCCCGTGCCGGCACGCGCAGCCGGTCAATCCGAATCGTCGTCGTCCGAGTCGTCGCCCGCGTCGGCCGGCGCTTCCCCGTACTTCGCGGCCAGTGCGGCCCGGAACGTCTTCAGCGTGGGCTCGTCATCGCACAGCTTGTACAACGCGGCCAGCTGTTGCGGCCAGTCCTTCAATTCCTTTGCAAACACATGCAGGCGCGCGACGGTATCGAGCGCGTCGGCTTCGCGGCCGGCCAGCGCCTGCAGCACCGCGTAGCGGCGCAGCACCGTCTCGCCCGGCAGCAGCGCGATCGCGCGCTCGTGCGCGGCGAGCTTGAGCGGCAGGTTCTCCGACGAAATGGTGAGCAGCGTCGCCGCACCGTAATCGCCCCACGCGCCGAACAGCCGCGACGGCGCATCGCGATACTGCGCGGCCGGGCTGCTGCCGTAATAGAGCACTTCCGCGCGCTGGTAGTCACGCAGCACCGGCACCGCCGCCAGCACGCCACCGAACGACAGCACCGCGAACAGCCCGAATGCCGCGCGCCCCGGCAGGATGCGCAGCGGCTTCACGTCGAGCAGCCCGATCACGAACATCGCCGGCAGCAGGAAGAACATGTATTGCTGCGGATACTCGACCAGCGCATGCATCAGCAGGATGCCGATCAGCGCGAAACCGAACACGCGCATGCTCGACTGCGGCGCCCGCACCGCGCGCACGAACCACGCGACGAGCGTGACGGCGAGCACGCCGAGGCCGACCAGACCGGACTTCGCGAGCAGATCGATGAAGATGTCGTGCGAGTTGTTCGCGATCTCGACGCCGCCGAGCGTGCGCACCAGCGCAAACTGGTGCGACGGGAATTCGCCCCAGCCGACCCCGAGCAGCGGATGCTCGCGGAACATCGCGAGCCCGTACTTCCACAGTGCGAGGCGCGGCGCGATCTGCCCGGCGTCGCGCATCCGGTCGGCGGCCGACTCCGCGAGATTCAGGTGGTAGTGCACGTTGGCCCAGCGCACCGCGACGTTGACCGCGATGAATGCGACGGCGAGCACGACCGGGATCAGCCACGCACGCGCATTGCCCTGCGTGCGGCGCGATTCGACCCACGCCATCCAGAACCCCGCGACGACCATCACCGCGACCTGCAGCCACGGCCCGCGCGACACCGTCAGCGCGAGGCCGACCGACAGCACGATCGACAGCGCGAGCCATGCCCACACCGCGAGCCGGCGGGTCTGCACCAGATACAGCGCGCCGGCCATCGCGAACGCGATATAGCTGGCCAGATGGTTCGCCTGCGCCATGTTGCCGTACGGACGGCGGTCGACCGCGATGTTGTACACCACGACGAACGGCGAGACGGCCGACTCGAGGTGGAACAACTGCACGATCTGCGTGCCGACCGCGAACACGCCGCCGACGAGCAGCGCACCGGCCATCATCCGCGACACGGTTTCCGCCATCCCGTCGCGCGCGAGCGCGTAGCCGGCCTGCATCGCGACGAGCGCGGCGGCCAGATAACCGAGTGCCAGCCAGTTCATCGACGGCACCTTGAGCGGGATCAGCGCCAGTTGCGCGATCAGCACCACCGCGAAACCAATCGGCACGACGAACGCAGCCGGCGCGGCGAACGGCTCGACCGGCCGGCCCGTGCGCGCGAGCAGCACGACCGATACGCCCAGCAGCAGATACAGCACGAGCGCGGAAAACTCGGAATAGAAGGTCGGGATCGGATACGTGTGATTCGTGATCGCATACGGCACGATCAGGGCGACAGCCAGCGCAACGAGCGACAACGAACGGGAAAAAGTAGAAGGCATGAGCGAACCGGGTGTCAGCAACCGGCGCACTATACAAAACTTTCCCCGCTCTGTGCGGCGCACGCGCGATGAACCGCGGCGCGTCCGCCGCCGCATCGGACACGCGGCGGCCGGCTTTGCGCACGGGCCGCCGCCCTTCCATACCGGCGGCGGCGCTACGCACGGCACTCCGCGGGCGCATATTTCGCGGGCAGCGTCGCGGCGTTACCCGGCAACGGCCCCGCTCCCGGCGCGGGCAGCGACGATGCGTCCTTGCCGGCGGCGAAACATTCCCACGCGATCGCGCCCGCCTGTATCGCCCCCTTTTTGAGCGGTACGCGCGCGGTGGGCGCATCGGCCTTGTCCGGCGCCGACGGCACGAGCACCAGCGTATTCGCGCCGGCCGCGGCGACGCGGGGGGGTAAACGCGACCGTGATCTGGCCGGTGGCGCCGTCGATCGCAACCGATTCGACGTTGCGGGTCGGGGCAGGCGGGCTGTAGCCGCCGTCGAGGCTCGCGCCGCTCGCCGCGTTGTCGGCGACCGCGAGCCGCGCCGACGACGCGAGCGCAAGGCCCTCGCCGACGCGTGACCGCGCGAGGTAATCCTGGTACGCGGGAATTGCATAGGCGACGACGACGCCGACGATCGCCAGCACGATCATCAGTTCGATCAGCGTGAAGCCGGCCGGCCGCCAGCGCGGCGACGGCCGGTTCGCGCGCCGCAGGTCGGCGGCAACGCGACGAAACAGGGAAACGGAAAAAGCTTCGAACATGACAGGCTCCGGAAACGAAAAACGCCTGCCGATACAGGCAGGCGTCTCGATCGTAGCCAGCGGGCCGCGAAGCCGACAGTCGGCCGGATGGCCAGTCAGGGCGCGTGCGTCACGCCGCGGCGCTTCCTGAGCGCGTAACCGATCGCCACGACGAACAGCGCGCCGGCGATGCTTGCGCCATAGACCACCGACGGCGAATCGAGCACCGGCCAGCGGTCGCCGACCGGGTCGTTCACGATCAGCCCGCCCGCGATCCAGCCGAGCAGCCCCGCGCCAAGCGCCACGACGACCGGGAAACGGTCGAGCAGCTTCAGCACCAGCGTGCTGCCCCACACGATGATCGGCACGCTGACGACGAGCCCGAAGATCACGAGCGCGAGCCGGTGCGACGGATCGGCCTGCTCGGCCGCGCCGGCGATCGCGATCACGTTGTCGAGGCTCATGACCGCATCGGCGATCACGATCGTCTTCACGGCATCCCACAGCCGGTCGGCCGGTTTGATGTTGTCGTGCGCGTCGGCGGCCGGCGCCATCAGTTTGATACCGATCCACAGCAGCAACAGCCCGCCGCCGAATTTCAGGAACGGTACGTCGAGCAGCGCGACCGCGAACGTGATCAGCGCGACACGCAGCAGGATCGCCCCCGCGGTGCCCCAGACGACGCCGCGCAGCCGCTGGTTCGCCGGCAGGTTGCGGCACGCAAGCGCGATCACGACCGCGTTGTCGCCGCCGAGCAGGATATCGATGATGACGATCTGGAGAATGGCGCCCCAGTGCAGCGAGGTCAGGAATTCGAGCATGGAGGTGAGGAAAGGACAACGGCCGCCTCGCGGGCGACCCGGTTCATCGCCGGCACATGCATGACGCATGCCCGGTGCTTACGAATTCATTGCGGGAGCATAACAAAAAACGCCGGCAAAGCCGGCGTTTTCTGCAGGACGAGCCCAACGGAAACAATTACAGCGCCTTCTTCAGCAGACGGCCCATTTCCGACGGGTTGCGCGTGACGGTGATGCCGCACGCTTCCATGATTTCCAGCTTCGCTTCGGCCGTATCCGCACCGCCCGAGATCAGCGCGCCGGCGTGGCCCATGCGCTTGCCCGGAGGCGCCGTGACGCCCGCGATGAAGCCGACGACCGGCTTCTTCATGTTGTCCTTGATCCACTCGGCGGCATTGGCTTCGTCCGGACCGCCGATTTCGCCGATCATCACGACCGCATCCGTATCCGGATCGTCGTTGAACATCTTCATCACGTCGATGTGCTTCAGACCGTTGATCGGGTCGCCGCCGATACCGACTGCCGACGACTGGCCGAGGCCCAGTGCCGTCAGCTGCGCAACCGCTTCATACGTCAGCGTGCCCGAACGCGACACGACGCCGATGCGGCCCTTGCGGTGGATGTGACCCGGCATGATGCCGATCTTCAGCTCGTCCGGCGTGATCGTGCCCGGGCAGTTCGGCCCGAGCAGCAGCGTCTTGCGGCCTTCGCGACGCATGCGGTCCTTCACTTCGATCATGTCGCGCACGGGGATGCCTTCCGTGATGCAGATCGCGAGATCGAGGTCGGCTTCGACCGCTTCCCAGATCGCAGCGGCCGCGCCTGCCGGCGGCACGTAGATGACCGACACGGTCGCGCCGGTTTCCGCCTTCGCTTCCTTGACGCTCGCGTAGATCGGAATGCCTTCGAAATCTTCGCCGGCCTTCTTCGGGTTCACGCCCGCGACGAATGCTTCGCGGCCGTTTGCGTATTCACGGCAGGCGCGCGTATGGAACTGACCGGTCTTGCCGGTAATGCCCTGCGTGATGACCTTCGTGTCCTTGTTGATCAGAATCGACATGTATTTTGACCTCTGTTCGATGGGCGTCGCGAGCAAGCCGCGCCGCCCTACGTGTTCATTAGCGCGTGCTTACTTGCCTGCGGCAGCCGCGACGACCTTCTGCGCGGCTTCTTCCATGCTGTCCGCCGAGATGATCGGCAGGCCCGAATCGGCCAGCATCTTCTTGCCGAGGTCCTCGTTCGTGCCCTTCATGCGCACGACGAGCGGCACGTTCAGGTTCACGGCCTTCGAACCGGCGATCACGCCTTCCGCGATCACGTCGCAGCGCATGATGCCGCCGAAGATGTTCACGAGGATCGCCTTCAGGTCCGGGTTCTTCAGCATCAGCTTGAACGCTTCCGTGACCTTCTCGGTGGTCGCGCCACCGCCGACGTCCAGGAAGTTCGCCGGCTCGCCGCCGAACAGCTTGATGGTGTCCATCGTCGCCATCGCGAGGCCCGCGCCGTTCACGAGACAGCCGATGTTGCCGTCGAGCGAGATGTACGCGAGGTCGAACTTCGACGCTTCGATTTCAGCCGGATCTTCTTCGTCCAGATCGCGGTACGCGACGATTTCCGGGTGACGGAACAGCGCGTTCGAGTCGAAGTTGAACTTCGCGTCGAGTGCGGTGACCTTGCCGTCGCCGGAGACGTTCAGCGGGTTGATTTCAGCCAGCGATGCGTCGGTTTCCCAGAATGCCTTGTACAGGCCTTGCAGGATCGCGCGCGCTTGCGGAATCGATGCGGCCGGCACACCGATCTTCGCGGCGAGGTCGTCGGCCTGCGCGTCCAGCAGGCCCGTCGACGGCTCGACGATGACCTTGTGGATCAGTTCCGGGTGCTTTTCGGCGACTTCCTCGATGTCCATGCCGCCTTCGCTCGAACCCATCAGCACGATCTTCTGCGAGATGCGGTCGACGACGAGGCTGACATACAGTTCCTGCTTGATGTCGGCGCCTTCCTCGATCATCAGACGGTTGACCTTCTGGCCTTCCGGGCCCGTCTGGTGCGTGACGAGCTGCATGCCGAGGATCTGGTTCGCGTATTCGCGCACCTGTTCGATCGACTTCGCCACCTTCACGCCGCCGCCCTTGCCACGGCCACCCGCGTGAATCTGAGCCTTCACGACCCATACCGGGCCGCCGAGCTCTTCCGCCACCTTGACGGCCTCGTCAACCGAGAACGCCGGCTTGCCGCGCGGTACCGCGACTCCGAATTTCCGCAGGATTTCCTTACCCTGGTACTCGTGAATCTTCATGCGTGATTCCCTTCAGTCTGAGAGTTGGATGAAAAGTCGCTTAAGACGCTTCTTCGAATGATTTCCGTTCATTCCTTCGTGCTGCCTTCACCGGGCAGGTCCGGCCGAATCGGGCCGTACCAGCGCGGGTAGTACTGCCGTACGACCTCGCCGTCGAATCGCAGCGCCCGGCAGCGGCCGAGCTGGAAAGGCGGTTCGGCGTGCGCGCCGTCATGATCCGGCCCTTCGCCGCCCTCCTCGCGCACGTTCCACACATCACCGGCGAACGCCTGGATCGCGGCCGTCGGCAGCACGGCGCACAGTTCGGTGAGATGGGAACAGCCGGCGACGCCGGCGAGCAGCCGGTTCGCGTTGCGGCGGAAATTGCGGAAGAGGTTGAGCCCGATGAGGGCCCGATAGGCGGGAGAAGCGGATTGACAGTGACCGGGATAGGGAACCCATTCCGAAGACGCTTCGGCGTCGACGACATTGAGGTCACGATCGATGGTCACGCGTAGCCAGAGTTCGTGGATCGGCAGGCCCTGGGGCCGGATGCCCGACGCAAGCGCGACATCGCGCGGCTTGTGGTCGGTCAGGCAGGCTTCGATGTCCCACAAGCCGTCGCCGCGCTCGTAGGCTTCCGCTCGGATTGCGCGTCGATGTCGCAACTGACGGGGCACGGGCTCGGATAGCGGCATGCTGGAGGTTGAGGCCGAAGAGGAAAACCCGTGGATTTTAGCATATTGGGTATTTGAGACATCCGGCCTCGACGGCGGGTATTCCCGCCTGTCCGGAAGCGGTTGCGATGCAGCAAAATCGCGCGCCCCGCGCGCGACCGGGCGGCTCAGTCGTCGAGCGGGAAATCGTCGCCGACCTTCAGCAACTTCACGATGGTCGCGCTCGAGAAGCCGCGCGCGGCAAGGAAGCGCGCCTGCTTCGCGCGTTCGGCGGGCGTTTGCGGCAGCGCACCGAATTTCTTGCGCCACACGGCCTGCGCGCGCGTCAACTCGGTCTCGCGCAATTGGGCATTCACCGCTTCGACGAGGCTGTCGCCGACCGCGTGGCGCTTCAGTTCGCTGACGATGCGCGCGACGCCGACGCGCGACGCGCGGCGATGCACGAGACTCTCGGCGAAGCGCGCGTCGGACAGCCAGCCTTCCTGTTCCAGCGCATCGAGCACCGGTTCGACGGATTCGTCTTCGCCGACGTAGGGGGCGAGCTTGCGCGCGAGCTCCGCGCGGCTGTATTCGCGCCTTGACAGATAGCCGAGCGCACGGCCCTTCAATGACCGCGGCGGTTTCGACGGCTTGCGCTCGCCTACGCCCGACGCGTCGCTCGAAGCAGCGCCGCGGGAAGATGCGCCGGCTGCGCGGCGTATGCGGCGCGGATGCTGGCTGCTGCGCGTATAGACATCTTCCGTCGCGGGCGCATCGGCTGCGCGATCGTCCGGGACGCGATCGTCCGGGACGCGATCGCCCGGGAAGCGGACACCGGACACGCGACGGCGGGAGCGGTCGTGCGCGTCGAACGACTCATCGTCGTCGAACGGGTCGTCCGGTGCGGCAATCTCAAACGAAACGAGGGCATCGTCGGATGCCCTCGTCGCGGTGCGGTTCGCGGCGTTGCCGCCTGCGCCCCGCCGGTCGGCGCCCGAGGATCCGACTCGCCGCCCGGAGCGACCCGCCGTTTCGGGCGTGTCGTGCTCCGCCGGCTCGCGAGCCTGACCTCGGCGCGCAACCATCACTCTTCTTCGTCCATCGCCTCGGCTTCGTTGACTACGCCATCGGGCATCGCCACGACACCGAGCGATTCGCGGATGCGGTTCTCGATCTCGCGCGCGATTTCCGGATTTTCGCGCAGGAATTCACGCGCGTTGTCCTTGCCCTGGCCGATCTTCTCGCCGTTGTAGCTGTACCAGGCGCCCGCCTTGTCGACGATCTTCGCCTGCACGCCGAGATCGATGATCTCGCCCTGGCGCGAAATGCCTTCGCCGTACAGGATGTCGAAGATCGCTTCGCGGAACGGCGGCGATACCTTGTTCTTGACGACCTTCACGCGGGTTTCGTTGCCGATCACCTCGTCGTTCTTCTTGATCGAGCCGATCCGGCGGATATCGAGACGCACCGACGAGTAGAACTTCAGCGCGTTGCCGCCCGTCGTGGTTTCCGGGTTGCCGAACATCACGCCGATCTTCATCCGGATCTGGTTGATGAAGATCACGAGGCAGTTCGTGCGCTTGATCGTGCCGGTCAGCTTGCGCAGCGCCTGCGACATCAGGCGGGCCTGCAGACCCGGCAGCGAATCGCCCATCTCGCCTTCGATTTCGGCCTTCGGCACGAGCGCCGCGACCGAGTCGATGACGATCATGTCGATCGAGCCCGAGCGCACCAGCGCGTCGGTGATTTCGAGCGCCTGCTCGCCGGTGTCCGGCTGCGAGATCAGCAGCTCCGGCACGTTCACGCCGAGCTTCGCGGCATATTGGACGTCGAGCGCGTGCTCGGCGTCGATGAACGCCGCGGTGCCGCCCAGCTTCTGCAACTCGGCGATGACCTGCAGCGTGAGCGTGGTTTTGCCGGACGATTCCGGACCGTAGATCTCGACCACCCGGCCGCGCGGCAGGCCGCCGACGCCCAGTGCGATATCGAGACCCAGCGAGCCCGTGGAGACGACCTGGATATCCTCGGCCGCTTCGCCGTCGCCCATGCGCATGATCGAGCCTTTGCCGAACTGCTTCTCGATCTGCGCGAGTGCGGCCGCCAGCGCCTTGCTCTTCTCGGCGGTCATCCCGGAGCCCTTCTTGCTATCTTCCATGAATCGTCCTTTGCTATGATGAGCAGCGTCTGTTAAAGGCGCGCCCGCTTTCAAGCGCCGCCCACGAATGCAGACACTGTATAAAAAAACAGTGTTTTATGCAAGCCCGCAATGCAGGCTGCGTTGTACACGGATAACTTCGGAGACAGCCGCGCCGGCGCGAACGCCTCGCCGGCCATCGGTCAGCAACATGCGAATTCTCATCGCCGAAGACGACAGCATACTCGCGGACGGCCTCACCCGGTCACTCCGCCAATCGGGCTATGCCGTCGATCACGTGAAGAGCGGCGTCGACGCCGACACCGCGCTGTCGATGCAGACTTTCGACCTGCTGATCCTCGATCTCGGGCTGCCGAAAATGTCCGGGCTCGACGTGCTCAAGCGCCTGCGCGCACGCAATTCCAATCTCCCCGTGCTGATCCTGACCGCCGCCGACAGCGTCGACGAGCGCGTGAAGGGGCTCGACCTCGGCGCCGACGACTACATGGCCAAGCCGTTCGCGCTCAACGAGCTCGAGGCGCGCGTGCGCGCGCTGACCCGGCGCGGCGCGGGCGGCGGGCCGACCGTCGTGCGCCACGGCTCGCTCGCGTTCGACCAGGTCGGCCGCATCGCGTATGCGAACGATCACGTGCTCGATCTCTCGGCGCGCGAACTCGGCCTGCTCGAGGTGCTGCTGCAGCGGATCGGCCGCCTCGTGTCGAAGGAACAGCTCGTCGATCACCTGTGCGAATGGGGCGAGGAAGTCAGCAACAACGCGATCGAAGTCTACGTGCACCGGCTGCGCAAGAAGATCGAACCGAGCGGCGTGCGGATCTCGACCGTGCGCGGCCTCGGCTATTGCCTCGAGAAGGTCGCGCCCGCGACGCCGCCCGACCCGGCGGCGCCCCAGCCCGCGGCGGCCGGCACGCCGCTGCGCTGACGCCGGGCGGCGCCGCGATGGCCACGCCGGCCCATTCCCGTCACCCGACCGGCGCGCCGTCGTCAGCCGCCGACGAGGCGCGCGACGCGCGCTACGAGAACCCGTTCGCGCCGCCCGACGAAACCGAATCGGCCGAAACGCCGCGCCCGCGCTCGCTGTTCGGCGAAATCCTCGACTGGATGCTCGCACCGCTGCTGCTGCTGTGGCCGATGAGCATCGCCGTCACCTATCTCGTCGCGAAGACGATCGCGAACAGCCCGTTCGACCGCGCGCTGGAGACCAACGCGTACGTGCTCGCGCGGCAGATCCATCCGGTCAACGGCGTCGCCGAGCTGACGCTGCCGGAGCAGACGCGCGACTTCCTGCGCGCGGACAACATCGACAGCGTCTACTTCCAGGTGCTCGGCACGCGCGGCGAGCTGGTCGCGGGCGAAGCCGACATGCCGCTGCCGCGCGACGAGGACCGCCCGCCGCCGGGCGTCGTCGTGTTCCGCGACGACCTGCTGCGCGGCAACGACGTGCGCGTCGCGTACACGACCGTCGCGCTGCCGCAGGCGAGCGGCGCGCAGCCCGTGCTCGTGCAGGTCGGCGAGACGCTCGACAAGCGCAACGCGCTCGCGAACGACATCATCAAGGGCGTGATCCTGCCGCAATTCGTGATCCTGCCGCTCGCGATCCTGCTCGTCTGGTTCGGGCTGTCGCGCGGGCTCGCGCCGCTCAACGCGCTGCAGGCGCACATCCGCGCGCGCCGGCCCGACGACCTGTCGCCCGTCGAGGCGCAGCGCGCGCCGCCCGAGATCGAGCCGCTCGTCACGTCGTTCAACGACCTGCTCGCGCGGCTCGAACAGAACATGGCGCTGCAGAAACGCTTCATCGCCGACGCCGCGCACCAGATGAAGACGCCGCTCGCGGGCCTGCGCACGCAGGCCGAATTCGCGCTGCGCCATCCGGTGCCGCCCGACGTGCAGCGTTCGCTCGAGCAGATCGCGACGAGCTCCGAGCAGGCCGCGCGGCTCGTCACGCAACTGCTCGCGCTCGCGCGCGCCGAGAACCGCGCGAGCGGGCTCACGTTCGAGCCGGTCGAGATCGGTTCGCTCGCGCGGCGCACCGTGCGCGACTGGGTGCAGGCCGCGCTCGCGAAACGCATGGATCTCGGTTACGAAGGCCCGGACGACGACGCGCCGCTCGACGTCGACGGCAATCCGGTGATGCTGCGCGAAATGCTCGGCAACCTCGTCGACAACGCGATCCGCTACACGCCCGAAGGCGGCCGCATCACCGTGCGCGTGCGCGCCGAGCGCACGAGGCGGCTCGTGCATCTCGAAGTCGAGGATACGGGCCCCGGCATCCCGGCCGGCGAACGCGAACGCGTCGTCGAGCGCTTCTACCGGATCCTCGGCCGCGAAGGCGACGGCAGCGGCCTCGGGCTCGCGATCGTGCGCGAGATCGCCACGCAGCACGGCGGCACGCTGATGCTCGACGATCACGTCTACCAGCACACGCCGCGCCTCGCCGGCACGCTGGTGCGCATCAGCCTGCCGCTGACCGACACCACCCCGGATTAACCCTGACGCGCGCCGCCGCGGCTGGGTGCAAATATGCCGAAACCGGCGTTTTAACGGACGTTCGCATCACGATCGACACGCGAAGCGGCCGGTTCGCCACGGGTTAACGTGCAGTCGTTTTGTACGCGCGAGTCAGTACGCCGTAAGTTTCCGTGCCAATAATCGTCGACAGGCCCGCCCTCCCAAGGCGGCCGCACATCTATATCAAGGGACTTGGAGACGATTCATGGCAACGTTAGGCGGGCAAATTTCGCACTCGCCGATGACGGGCGAAGAGAAGAAGGTGATCTTCGCGTCGTCGCTCGGCACCGTGTTCGAGTGGTACGACTTTTACCTGGCCGGCTCGCTCGCGGCCTACATCAGCAAGAGCTTCTTCTCCGGCGTCAATCCGACCGCCGCGTTCATCTTCACGCTGCTCGGCTTCGCGGCCGGCTTCGCGGTGCGGCCGTTCGGCGCGATCGTGTTCGGCCGGCTCGGCGACCTCGTCGGCCGCAAGCACACGTTCCTCGTGACGATCGTGATCATGGGCGTCTCGACGTTCGTGGTCGGCTTCCTGCCCGGCTACGCGTCGATCGGCATCGCCGCGCCGGTGATCTTCATCGCGATGCGGCTGTTGCAGGGCCTCGCGCTCGGCGGCGAGTACGGCGGCGCGGCGACCTACGTCGCCGAGCATGCGCCGGCCAACCGGCGCGGCTTCTACACCGCGTGGATCCAGACGACGGCCACGCTCGGCCTGTTCCTGTCGCTGCTCGTGATCCTCGGCGTACGCACGTTCGTCGGCGAGGAAGCGTTCGGCAACTGGGGCTGGCGCGTGCCGTTCGTCGCGTCGATCCTGCTGCTCGGGGTGTCGGTGTGGATCCGGTTGCAGTTGAACGAATCGCCGGTGTTCCTGCGCATCAAGGCGGAAGGCAAGACGTCGAAGGCGCCGCTGACCGAGGCGTTCGGCCAGTGGAAGAACCTGAAGATCGTGATCCTCGCGCTCATCGGCCTGACGGCCGGCCAGGCCGTCGTGTGGTACACGGGCCAGTTCTACGCGCTGTTCTTCCTCACGCAGACGCTGAAGGTCGACGGCGCCAGCGCGAACATCCTGATCGCGATCGCGCTGCTGATCGGCACGCCGTTCTTCCTGTTCTTCGGTTCGCTGTCGGACAAGATCGGCCGCAAGCCGATCATCCTCGCGGGCTGCCTGATCGCCGCGCTGACCTACTTCCCGCTGTTCAAGGCGCTCACGCACTACGCGAACCCGCAGCTCGAACTCGCGACGCAGAAGGCGCCGATCACGGTCGTCGCCGATCCGGCCACCTGCTCGTTCCAGTTCAACCCGGTGGGCACGTCGAAGTTCACCAGCTCGTGCGACATCGCGAAGAGCGCGCTCGCCAAGGCCGGCCTGAACTACGAGAACGTCGCGGCGCCGGCCGGTGCGCTGGCCCAGATCAAGGTCGGCGACACGGTGATCCAGACCTACGACGGCAAGGCGGCCGACGCGAAGGCGCAGGGCGCGGCGTTCGACAAGACGCTCGCGTCGACGCTGAAGGGAGCCGGCTACCCGGCGAAGGCCGACCCGGCGCAGCTCAACTGGCCGATGACGATCGTGATCCTGACGATCCTCGTGATCTTCGTGACGATGGTCTACGGCCCGATCGCCGCGATGCTGGTCGAGATGTTCCCGACGCGGATCCGCTACACGTCGATGTCGCTGCCCTATCACATCGGCAACGGCTGGTTCGGCGGCTTCCTGCCGGCGACCGCGTTCGCGATCGTCGCGGCGAAGGGCAACATCTACTCGGGGCTCTGGTATCCGATCGTGATCGCGCTGGCCACGTTCGTGATCGGCCTGCTGTTCGTCAAGGAGACGAAGGACTCGGACATCTACGCGCAGGATTGAGGCTGCGGGCGGAGCGGGAGATAGCCGGCGCGGATGCACTCGTTTCCGTGACCGGCTCCCGCCGGCGATGAAGGCCGGTAAGGGCTCACGGCAACTTTTTCGGGAAAGATCGAAAAAGGTGTTGACAGCCGAGCGGTAGATCTACATAATTCAAGTCTTCGGCGAATTAGCTCAGTCGGTTAGAGCGACGGAATCATAATCCGCAGGTCCGGGGTTCGAATCCCTGATTCGCCACCAAATGCAGAAAGGGCTCAGCGCAAGCTGGGCCCTTTTTCTTTGCTCCGCAGACATCGCGCGGCAACAATTCCGGCATCGCCAATCCTAATCACGCGACTCCCGCCACGGTTGCCCAAAATCTGACTGCCCGCCCGAAGCCGCCCCCCCCCCGACGCCCGCATCAGTGACGCCTTCTCATCGCGCCCGCAGCGCAACAGCTCCTGCTTCGTTTGCCGTATTTTTCGATGCCGCTCGCTTGGAAGTCGCAGCTCGCGGCCAACCACAACTGCACTCATGACAACCTTCACGGAGGTTGCGGCATAGGTCTTCCTTCTGCTTGGTCTTGTAATCCTACCTGCTTACCACCTTGCGAACCTCGCCCAGCAGCTTCTTCGTGGCGGCAGGCCCGGAAATGGTCACGTCGTCTACATAAGCCGTCATCCGGCATTTCTCGCCCTCTGCCAGTTCAGCGATATCGTTGAACATATGCCTCCCCGCAAAGAAAGCGATCTTCGCCGCACGATTCGTTTTCGTAATACACAACCTCAAGAACGTCGGCCACTTGCCGTTATCACGACATACTGCGTCGATAGCCAATCGGTCGACTCTGGCCACGGTCTTTGCCGCCGATGGTCCCTGGCGGTCTGCGCAGCAAGTAACGTTGCCTGCAAGACGCCATGTCAAAAATGAAACCTGTAGCCCTCCTCGCGAGCGTTTTTATTGCGGCGACATCTGGTTGCGCATCGCGGCCGCCCATTTCCTTCGAGCCGCCAGCGCCGGCCCAATGCTGCTCCACTTTCCAGAGCTTTCACTTCGACGACCTTGGGCCCGACGGGGCCGACAGCGTGTCAATCCAGGTCGGACAAAGTCCCACTTTCGACTTTCCTGAAGGGCGATCTACCTTCGTAGCCTACAAAGTTCCGGCAACGCATCCCGAAGTGGTGGAAGTAAGAACGTATATCGCTGCTTGGGGAGCAATGCTGCTTCCCCATGTGACCATATTCAAACCGCGCCTGATGTTCCTCGACGACAACCTGCACATTACGGAAACAGATCGTCTCGAACCACTGAAGGGCCGCTCCAGGTCTCTCGCCACCCCTTACTTTTTCGCAAGAGCGCAGGTTCCGGCAAACGCGAAGTACATGATCGTCTACGCCGCATCGTCGGCAAATAGCGAGCGGCTGATTGCCTATTCACAAAACGGCTCGATGTACGCCATACCGAACGCCTACGAAGGCAAAATCTCAATTACTTTCCCATGAACAAGTCAGTACGTATATTCGCAAGCGCCCGAGCAATCGCCTTGTGTGTGATTTCTGCTTGGCTCCTCTCTGCTTGCGCCTCGCCTCTACTCACGACCGATATCAAGCTTGGACCAAACGACACGACCGCAAAGGTACGATTCCGGTTCGTCGGTAACGGTTGGTTGAATATCCTCGAACACGGAAGTGCCGCTTGCTATGCTGAAGCAGACCCGGCCATTCGGTCACTCGCCTCCATCACCTATCAGGCGCGCTCCCTGAATGCAACAACTTGGCTCTTTAGTCAGCCAAGGCTTGGTATGCCGAACGACCTGGAGGATGTGTCGCAACTCACATACGCTGAAGTCGTCGTCAAGGCCGGCATCCCCCTCGTTTTTTCAGCACATTGGAGCATTGGGGATCGCTATCGGTACTACAAGGCTTGGCGATTCCTTAGCTTCACTCCGGTAACGGGAGCGGACTACGAGGTTGTCGTCACGGACGACGTCAAGATACCGATGTCCGTGACTATTGCCCGACTTCAGGTCGATGATGGAAAGATCGTGCGAACTCCTGTGGAGGTAACGCCGCTGCGCATCTGCGGGACGTCCTGACTCGTCGATTGACAGGAGCGACGCAAATCGGTCTGGACAATAGCCGTCCACATCCCTGATTCGCCACCAAATGCGAAAAGCCGCTGTTTCTTTCGAAACAGCGGCTTTTTTCATTGCTTCATCCAGCGCACGCCGTGCCGCGCGCTGCCCGTCCTTCAGGCCGCGCGCCGCGACTACGCCACCACCGCTCCGCGCCGCGCATCCGCCGCCTCCACCCCCACCTTCCCCCGCCAGTTCTCCCCGCCCTCCAACGCCGGCGTCGCCTCGAACACCTCCGCGATCCAGTCGGCGAACACGCGCACCTTCTGCGACAGATGCCGGTTGTGCGGATACACGATCGAGATCGGCTTCGGCTTCGGATTGCAGTCCGGCAGCACCTCGACCAGCGAACCGTCGAGCAAGTGCGGCAGCACCATGAACAACGTAGGCTGGATCATCCCGAAGCCTTCGAGCCCGCACGTGACGTACGCATCCGAATCGTTGACCGTGACGCTGCCGTTCATCCGCACCTCGAACGGCTTGCCGTCGATCATGAACACCCACGGAATCGTCCGCGCGCCGTGGCTCGCGCGAAAATTCACCGCCTGATGTTCGACGAGATCGGCAATCTCGTTCGGCTCGCCGTGACGCGCGAGGTAATCGGGCGACGCGCACGTCACGCGCTTGAGCATCCCGATGCGCCGCGCGACCATCGACGAATCCTCGAGCGGCCCGACCCGGATCATGCAGTCGATGCCTTCCTCGACCGGATCGACGTAGCGGTCCGACAGCCCCAGCTCGAGCGTGATGTCCGGATAGCGCTGCCGGAAGGTCGACAGCGACGGCAGCACGATACGCCGCCCGAGCGAACTGGGCATGTGGACGCGCAGCATGCCGCTCGGCTTGCGGTTGCCCGCCTGGAAACTCGCGTCGGCCTCGGCGATCTCCGCGATGATCTTCATGCAATGCTCGTAGTACGCGGCGCCCTCCGGCGTCAGCGACAGCCGGCGCGTGGTCCGGTGCATCAGGCGCACGCCGAGCAGCGCCTCGAGATTCTGGATGATGGTCGTCACCGACGCGCGCGGCATCGAGAGCGTGTCGGCCGCCCGCGTGAAGCTGTTCGCGTCGACCACGCGGGTAAAAACTTCCATTGCCTGGATCCGGTCCATGCTGCTCCCCCTTTCGAATCGCCAACGGAACAGAATAGAGCGCGCGGCGGGCGCGGCACAAGCCCCCGCCTATTGTTCTCCGATCCTGAATAGTTTCGAAACTTCGGACTGGAAACCGACCGGTTTCCGTTCAGTTCCGGGCGCCACCCGCTCCGGCCCCGATGATCGGTGGACCGTTACCGCACGAACCGCTCGCGATATCCCTGCGGCGACACGCCGAACACGCGCACGAAACTGCGCCGCAGCGTCTCTTCGGAACCGAAGCCGCACCGCCCGGCGATCCGCTTGACGGGCCACGCCGTTTCGCCGAGCAGGCGTTGCGCGGCCTCGACACGGATCTGCTCGACCGCGCGCGCGGGCGTGCGGCCGGTTTCCGCGCGATAGTGACGCACGAAGCTGCGCTCGCTCATGCTCATGCGCTCGGCCAGCGCGGGCACCGACAGGTCGGCCGTCAGGTGCTCGGCCATCCACGCGTGCAACTCGCCGAACCGGTCGGCGGTGCGCTGCATCGACAGCATCGTGCTGAATTGGGCCTGCCCGCCCGGACGCTTCAGGAACACGACGAGCTCGCGCGCGACGTCGAGCGCGGTCGCCCGCCCGAGATCGTCCTCGACCAGCGCGAGCGCGAGATCGATGCCGGCCGTCACGCCGGCGGACGTCCACAGCGCGCCTTCGCGGATGAAGATCGGGTCCGGCTCGACGCGCACGTTCGGGTAGCGCGCCGCGAATTCCTCGCAGCGCGCCCAGTGCGTGACCGCGCGCCGCCCCTCGAGCAGGCCGGCCTCGGCGAGCAGGAACGCGCCGGTGCACACCGACGCCACGCGCCGCGCGCGTCCGGCCTGCTGCCGCACCCAGCGCACCACCCGCGCGTCCTTCGACGCCGCGTGCACGCCCTTGCCGCCGGCGACGATCAGCGTGTCAGGGTGGCGCGCGATGGTGCGCAGCGACTCGGCCATCACGACGAGGCCCGACGACGTCTCGACAGGCCCGGCTTCGACGGCCACGACGCGCGGCGCATACGGCGCCGGCTGCCCGCGCTCCAGCGCGAGCTCGTTGACGGACGCGAACACCTGCAGCGGCCCCGTCACATCGAGCAACTGCGCACGGGGAAACGCGAAGACCAGGATCGAACGCGGGGCGGCGGCAGGCATGGCGATTGGCTGAAAACGTGGGTGATATGGCAATTTCGCCAAACACTACGCGCCTAGAATCGATCTGTCCATCCTGTGCCGAACGGCGCGTTCCCTTTCCCCTCCGGAGCCTTCGCATGACACTTCACATCGGCCTTCTCGTCTTTCCGGGCGTCCAGCAACTCGACCTCACCGGCCCGCACGACGTGCTCGCGTCACTGCCGGACGCGGCCGTTCATCTGGTGTGGAAGTCGCGCGACGCGGTCGCATCGAGCAGCGGCCTCGCGCTCGCGCCGACCTGCACGTTCGACGACTGCCCGCCGCTCGACGTGATCTGCATCCCGGGCGGGATCGGCATCAACGAATTGCTGCTCGATGCCGAAACGATCGCGTTCGTGCAGCAGCGTGCGGCCACCGCGCGCTATGTGACGTCGGTCTGCACGGGCTCGCTGCTGCTCGGCGTGGCCGGCTTGCTGCGCGGACGACGCGCGACGACGCACTGGCGGTTCCACTCGCTGCTGGAACCGCTGGGCGCGATACCCGTGCGCGAGCGCGTCGTGCGCGACGGCAACCTGGTCACGGGCGGCGGCGTGACGGCCGGCATCGACTTCGCGCTGACGATCGCCGCGGAGCTCGTCGGCGACGAAGAAGCGCAGGCGATCCAGCTTCAGCTCGAATATGCGCCCGCGCCGCCGTTCGACGCCGGCTCGCCCGACACCGCGCCGGCCGCGGTCGTGACGCGCGTCACCGAACGTACGGCGGCCGGCTTCGCGAAGCGCAAGCAGATCGTCGAGCAGGCGCTGCGCGCCACGTCGCGCTGAAGGCGGATGTCGGGAAAATGACTGGAAAGCGGCGCCCGCGCGCGCCGGGGAACACATCGATGAACATCATCCGGAGTGCCGCATTCACGGCGGACCGCGCGTGGGGCGCCCTCGACATCGCGAACCTGAACGGCATCACGATCCGGCTGCACTGGACCGACCAGCCGTATCGCTGGCACGTGAACGACGGCGAGGAGGTGTTCGCGGTGCTCGATGGCCGCGTCGAGATGCGCTACCGCGAAGCAGGCGTCGAGCACGCGACGGTGCTCGAAACGGGCGACGTCTTCCATGCGACGGTCGGCACCGAACATGTTGCGCATCCGCTTGGCGCCGCGCGCATCCTCGTGATCGAGACCGAAGGCAGCGCCTGACGGCCGGTATCGGCGCCGCGATGCCGCGCGAACGACGAGCGCCTGCGGGCGGCGGGACTCAGCCCGAGATCGTCCCGGTTGCCTGCGATGCGATCAGTTTCGGCTGCGGCATGCACTGGCACTGGCACAGGTCGTGTTCGAGCGCGACGACCTTGCCCATCACGGTCATCGTGCGCTCGCCGCCGTCCGACACGATCACGCCCGGCGACTTGCACGCCGCACAGAACACGGATGCGCCGAGATACGCGAGTTCGCGCCCGTCGAACGACGAATTGGCGATCCCTTCGAGCACGACGCCGCCGTGATCGGTCGTGTCGCCCTTCAGAATGAATTTGCGGCTCATGATGTCGGTTCTTCCCTCGGAAACGCCGCGCAACGCAGCCGTGCACGGGCATCGTGAAACCGCCCGTCGGTCGCGGGCGTCCCGCGAGCATATCACCCGGACACGATTGCATGCGACGGTTCGATCCGCTGCTTCGTCGCGGCCGTGCGTCGGCACGATGGCGCGAAAACGCCGGAAATACTTTATCTCGATAAAATCGAATCGCCCGATATCTCAAATACGCGAAAAAACAATCGTCTGAACTTTCGTACAATTACTAAAAATGGTTGTAAAAATTACCCTTAACCGGACGCAAACCAGCGCTCACAAAACGCCGAAACCCTATATTTTCCGGGCTTCCCAGCCATCAAATCAACCTATAGTTTCATAATACTTTTTCCTCCATCGTCCGACGCTCTGAACAGTAAATTGGAAGATAGAATTAAATAAACAATTTCTGATTCTAGGCAAAAAAATGGACGAACTCCTTCCAATGCGACTATTTGTCAAGGTTGCCGAACTACAAAGTTTCGTGCGCGCCGCGACCGAACTGAACATCTCCAATTCGTCGGCCACCCGCATGATCATGAGCATCGAGAACCGGCTCGGCGCGCGCCTGCTGAATCGCACGACCCGCAGCCTGTCGCTGACCGACGCCGGCCACCTCTACCTGGCGCAGATGCGTCACGTGATCGAGGAAATCGACCGCGTCGAGGAAACGATCGCGTCGATGCACCAGGAACCGATCGGTTCGCTGAAGATCGCCGCGCCGGTCATGTTCGGCATGCACGTGCTCGCGCCCGCGATCGACGCGTTCAAGGCACGCCATCCCAACATCGTGCCGGAAGTCACGATCGTCGACCGCCATGTCGACCTCGTGTCGGAAGGCTTCGATATCGGGCTGCTGCTGTCGCAGCACATCGGCAACAGCACGTTGGTGAAGCGCCCGCTCATGCAATTCCAACGCGTCGTCTGCGCGTCGCCGCAATATGTCAGCCGGCACGGCTCGCCGGCCCATCCGCACGATCTCGCCACGCATGCATGCCTGGTGTTCCATGCCGACTTCGCGAGCGATTACCTGACGTTCGAGCACGACCAGACGCGTGTCACGGTGCGCCCGAACAAGGCCGCGTCGTCGAACAACTTCGGCATGATCCGGAACTGGGCGCTTGCCGGCATGGGCATCGCAGTCCTGCCGGACTTCCTCGCCGAACCGGATCTTCATGATGGCCAGCTTCTGGCCCTGCTCGCCGACTATCGTCTCGAAGCGCTCCAGATGAACGTCGCATACCCGAGCCGCAAGCACTTTCCGCGTAAATCCCGCCTTTTCATCGATCACCTCGTCGAACATTTCGTCAGTTGAATGATGCGATCGCGACGGTCTTTTCGGTGCCAGATGGCTTCCGAACGCGGATGCGGGACGACGTGTACCGCGGGGCCGCACCCGCGCGCGGGCCCGGCCTCGCGGCGCACGATCCCGGCGCGGGCACGGGTGTTGCGCCGCTGCATCTCAGTAGTGAACCACCCTTGGCAGCCCGCTGCGGAGGACTACACTAATCCTTAATGAGGTGCGGCCGGAGCCCGCGCCTTCAGGGAGACGCCGCCATGAATCGGCCGCTGAATCGCATCCTGCCGCGCGTGACCGGAGCTGCATCGGTCTGGACGTGGATCAAGTGGTCCTTGCTGGCCGCGCTGGTGATCGCGATCGCGGTCGTGGTGAGGCTCGTGATGACCGAAATCGCGACGTCGCGCCTGCAGGCGCACTATTTGTCCGAGCTCACCCGCGACGTCGGCTACACGGTCGAAACGGGCGCGAGCAACCACATCCGTTTCCCCGCGAACGGGCCGTACGATCAACGCCTCGGCTATTCGATGATTCCCGCGTTCCAGCAGCGGCTGCTCGCGCGCGGCTTCGTCGTCGGCAAGCAGGCGCGCGATTCCGACCGGATGCTGGCGCTCGCCGATCACGGCCTGTTCCTGCCTTACGAAGAGAAAGACCAGACCGGGCTGATGCTGTTCGACTCGACCGGCTCGCCGCTGTTCGCGACCGTGTTCCCGCAGCGCGTGTACGCCGATTTCGACACGGTGCCGCGCGTGGTCGTCGATTCGCTGATGTTCATCGAGGATCGTTACCTGCTCGACCCGAACCAGCCGAACCGCAACCCGGCGATCGACTGGGGTCGCTTCAGCCGCGCGCTCGCCGACCAGGCGCTGCACGTCGTCAACCACCACCAGGCGCGCCCGGGCGGCAGCACGCTCGCGACGCAGATCGAGAAGTTCCGCCACTCGCCCGACGGCCGTACCGCGACGCCGCCGGAGAAACTGCGGCAGATCGCGTCCGCGTCGATCCTCGCGTACCTGAACGGCCCGCAGACGATGCTCGCGCGCCGCTCGATCGTCGTGCGCTACCTGAATTCGGTGCCGCTCGCCGCCCGGCCGCACGTGGGCGAAATCACCGGTATCGGCGACGGTCTCGCCGCGTGGTACGGCCGCGACTTCAACGACGTGAACCGCATCCTGTCCGCGCCGACGACCGGCGACAACGTCGATCAGCAGGGCAAGACGTTCCGCGAGGTGTTGTCGTTGCTGATCGCGCAGCGCGCGCCGTCGTACTTCCTGAATCGCGGGTATCCGGCGCTGCAGAAGCTGACCGACAGCTATCTGCGGCTGCTGTCGAACGGCGGCGTGATCTCGCCCGCGCTGCGCGATGCGGCGCTCGCCGCGCAGATCGAACGCAGCGCGCCGCCGGCCGCCGCGCGCGTGCAGTCGTTCGTGTCGCGCAAGGCCGTCACGTCCGCGCGCGCGTCGCTGCTGTCGGCGCTCGGCATCACCGACCTGTACCAGCTCGACCAGCTCGACCTGGAAGCGACCAGCACGCTCGACAACGGCGTGCAGCAGGCGGTCGCCCAGCGGCTCGCGCAGGCGTCGACGCGCGACGGCGCGCAGGCGGCCGGCCTGTACGGCTTCGAGATGCTCGCGCCGAAGGACGACCCGTCGCACCTCACGTACAGCTTCACGCTGTACGAGCATCGCAACGGCGCGAACCTGCTGCGCGTGCAGACCGACAGCGTGAACCAGCCGTTCGACGTGAATCGCGGCGGCCGCATCAACCTCGGCTCGACCGCGAAGCTGCGCACGTTGATCACGTACCTGCAGATCGTCTCCGACCTGCATGCGCGCTACGCGAACCTGTCGAACGCGGAGCTGGCGCGCGTGAAGCCCGATCCGATCGACGGGCTGTCGCGCTGGGCGCTCGACTATCTGTCGCATACGCGCGACCGCTCGCTGCAGGCGATGCTCGATGCGTCCGTCGAGCGCAAGTACTCGGCGAGCCCGGACGTGTTCTACACGGGCGGCGGCGCGCAGGTGTTCTCGAACTTCGAGAAGTCGGACAACGGCCGCATCATGACGCTGCACACGGCGTTCGAGCACTCGGTGAACCTCGTGTTCGTGCGGCTGATGCGCGACATCGTCCACTACGAGACGCTGCAGGCGGCCGGACCGTCGTCGTCGTGGCTGAACGATCCCGCCCAGCGCCAGCACTACCTGCAGCAGTTCGTCGACGGAGAAAGCCAGGTCTACGTGAAGCGCTACTACACGCGCTATGCGGGCAAGGCGCCCGACGACGCGCTCGCGCTGATGCTGCGCGACGTACGCAAGTCGCCGCCGAAGCTCGCGACGGTGCTGCGCAGCGTCGCGCCGAACGAATCGCTCGCGTGGTTCGCCGCGCGGATGCGCGCGCAACTGAAGGGCACGCCGGCCGCGACGCTGTCCGACGACGATCTCGCCGCGCTCTACGCGAAATACGCGATCGACCGCTTCAACCTGAACGACCGCGGCTATATCGCGAGCGTGCATCCGCTCGCGCTGTGGACGCTCAACTACCTGCGCGCGCATCCCGCCGCGTCGCTCGCGGACGTTCAGCGCGACAGTCGCGACGCGCGTTTCTACACGTATTCGTGGCTGTACAAGACCCGCTACCACGCGACGCAGGACCGGCGCATCCGCCGCATGGTCGAGCTGCGCGCGTACGCGGAGATCACGAAGTCGTGGCGCGCGCTCGGCTATCCGTTCGCGGAAGTGACGCCGTCGTATGCGGCCGCGATCGGCGCATCGGGCGACCAGCCCGACGCGCTCGCGAAACTGATCGGCCTGATCGTGAACGGCGGCCAGAAGGCGCCGACCGAGACGATCACGCGGCTCGATTTCGCGAAGGGCACGCCGTACGAAACGCGCTTCGTGCGCGCGGCCGCGCAACCTCAGCCGATACTGCCGCCGGAGATCGTCAAGGTGGCGCACACGCTGCTGCGCGACGTCGTGCTCCACGGCACCGCGCGCCGCCTGGCGGGCGGGTTCACGCTGCCGGACGGCAAGACGCTCGACGTGTACGGCAAGACGGGGACGGGCGACCAGCGCTTCAACGTCTATGCGCGGGGCGCGCGGCTGATCGAATCGCGCAAGGTCAACCGCAGCGGCACCTTCGTGTTCGCGATCGGCGACCGGTTCTTCGGCGTGCTGACGGCGACCGCGCACGAGCCATACGCGGCGCGCTACGACTTCACGAGCGCGATGGCCGTGCAGCTGCTGAAGTCGATGGCGCCGGCGCTCGCGCCGCTGATCGAACGGCCGGCCGACGCCGGCACGCGCACCGCGGGCCCGGCGCCGCAGGCGGAAACGCCCGCGCCGGGCGCGACGACCGCGCACCCGTCCTGACCCGATCGCCGCGCGCAGGCGCCCGCATCGGCGCGCCGCTCAGTGCGAGCGGCCGTCGTAGTGCGTGACGGGCAGCGCGGCGAGGTCGACGCCCTCGAGGCAGCGCACGTTGATCGCGGCCATCGCGGTGCCGTCCGGATGCACGCCTTCGCCGAACGCGTGAATCCCGCAGCGCTTGCAGAAGCGATGCTTGATCACGTGTTTGTTGAACATGTAGGTCGCGAGATTGTCTTCGGGCGTGAGCAGCGTCATGTGATCGCGCGGCACGAACCACATCAGCGCGCCCTTGCGCTGGCAGATCGAGCAGTTGCAGGCCATCACGCCCTGCAGGTCGCCTTCCGCCTCGAACGTCACGTCACCGCAGTGACAGCTTCCTCGATAAAGCATGGTCGTCTCCCGGTGCAGCCCGTGCGCGGTACCGGCACCCGGGCGGGGCACCGTTGGCCGGGCCGATCCAAACGCGTACAGTAGCGCTCGCATGCGCCGCACGCAATGTGCGGCGCCCCCTCACCCGTCAAGGAGACCGTCATGCTTGAACTGCGCCCCGGCTGCGAATGTTGCGACAAGGATCTGCCGCCGGATTCGACGGACGCGCGCATCTGTACGTTCGAATGTACTTTTTGCGCGACGTGCGCCGACGACGTGCTCAAAGGCCAGTGCCCGAACTGCGGCGGCGACCTGGTCGCGCGGCCGCGGCGGCCAGCGAGCCTGCTCGCGAAGTACCCGCCGTCGACGGAACGCATCCACAAGCCGGGCGGCTGCGCGAACGCCTGACGGCACCGCAACGGCGCCGCCCGCCCCGCTTCCGTCACGACATCTCGATCCGCGCACGCGTCACCGCGAGCAGCGTCGCCATCGCGCGGCGCGCGCCGTCCTCGTCGCGCACGCGGATCGCGTCGCTGACGGCCGTATGCTCGGCCAGCGACGCGTTGTAAACGTCCGCCCGGCGCGCATTCAACTGCAGTTGCGCCTCGAGCGTGCGATCGATCAGCGCGCCGAGCGGCACCAGCAGCTCGTTGCCGCCGGCCTCCAGCACGCTCAGGTGAAAGCGCAGGTCGGCGCGCACCCATTCGTCGACGTTGCGCGCGGCGGCCATCGCGCGCGCCGCGCCCTCGATCGCGTCGAACGCGTCGGGCGTATGCGCGCGGGCGGCGAGCGCGGCCGCGTACGGCTCGATCATCTCGCGCATTTCCTGCAGCTTCAGCGCGAACGCGAGCGGCGGCGCGACGCGCGCATACCAGTCGAGCAGGTCGGCGTCGAGCAGGTTCCACGCCTGGCGCGGCCGCACGCGCGTGCCGACCTTCGGCCGCGATTCGACGAGCCCCTTCGACGTCAGCGTGCGCAGCGCCTCGCGCATCACCGTGCGGCTCACGCCGTACATCTCCATCAGGTCGGGTTCCCTCGGCAGCAGCGAGTCGGGCGGATAGTCGCCGCGCAGGATCGCCGTCGCGAGCCGGAAAGCCGTCTGTCCATGCAGGTCGCGTTGAATGATCGTTCTCCGTCGGGCGGGCTGCCCACTATCTGCACATTAATACTATTAATACTATTTTTTATTCGACTACGCTAGGATAACCGCGAAAGCACGGATCGTGCGCCGCGCCCGAACGGTCGCGCCGGTCAATCATGGAGACTCGCATCGTGAAAATCACCCGCCTCGAAACCTTCGTCGTCCCGCCGCGCTGGCTGTTCCTCAAGATCGAAACCGACGAGGGTATCGTCGGCTGGGGCGAGCCGGTCGTCGAAGGCCGCGCGCACACGGTCGAGGCCGCCGTGCAGGAACTGGCCGACTACCTCGTCGGGCGCGACCCGCTCCTGATCGAGGATCACTGGCAGGTGATGTACCGCGCGGGCTTCTACCGCGGCGGCCCGATCATGATGAGCGCGATCGCGGGCGTCGACCAGGCGCTGTGGGACATCAAGGGCAAGCATCACGGCGTGCCGGTGCATGCGTTGCTCGGCGGCCAGGTGCGCGAGCGCATCAAGGTGTATTCGTGGATCGGCGGCGACCGGCCGAGCGACGTCGCGAACAATGCGCGCGCGGTCGTCGAGCGCGGCTTCAAGGCCGTGAAGATGAACGGCTCCGAGGAGCTGCAGATCGTCGACACCTACGACAAGGTCGAGCAGGTGATCGCGAACGTCGCGGCGGTGCGCGACGCGGTCGGCCCGCACGTCGGGATCGGCGTCGACTTCCACGGCCGCGTGCACAAGCCGATGGCGAAGGTGCTCGCGAAGGAACTCGATCCGTACAAGCTGATGTTCATCGAGGAGCCGGTGCTGTCGGAGAACGCCGAGGCGCTGCGCGACATCGTCAACCAGACCAACACGCCGATCGCGCTCGGCGAGCGGCTGTACTCGCGCTGGGACTTCAAGCACATCCTCGCGGGCGGCTACGTCGACATCATCCAGCCGGACGCGTCGCACGCGGGCGGCATCACCGAGTGCCGCAAGATCGCGACGCTCGCGGAAAGCTACGACGTGGCGCTCGCGCTGCACTGCCCGCTCGGGCCGATCGCGCTCGCCGCGTGCCTGCAGCTCGACGCGGTCAGCTACAACGCGTTCATCCAGGAACAGAGCCTCGGCATCCACTACAACCAGGGCAACGACCTGCTCGACTACCTGCGCAACCCCGAGGTGTTCCGCTACGAGGACGGCTTCGTCGCGATCCCGCAGGGCCCGGGGCTGGGCATCGACGTGAACGAGGAGAAGGTGCGCGAGATGGCGAAGACGGGCCATCGCTGGCGCAACCCGGTGTGGCGTCACGCGGACGGCAGCGTCGCCGAGTGGTGACGAACGCGTGAGATAAGAGCGACGCGCGCGTGCCGCGCCACGCGTTCGACACGGCCGCCCCGACAAGGCGGCCGTTCTTGCCTCCGCGCCACGCGCGCGGCGCGCGCCGGCGCCCGGCGCCGCGCCGTCCGGCCGTCAGCCGAGCGCCGCGAAGCCCGGCACGCTGAACGACAGCACGGCCGCCGCGACGAACACGCCGATCATCGTCATCCCCTCGAGATGCAGGATGTTGCGGAACGTGTGCGCGTCCTCGGTCGACGCGGTGCGGCGCAGGCGCGGCAGCGCCGAGAAGCGGTTGAGCCCGCCGAGCACGAGCGCGAGCGCGACGAGCAGCAGCTTCAGCAGCAATACTCGGCCCCACGTGCTGCCGTCGAGCGGCGCGAGCGAGCCGCCGAGCCCGCGGATCGCGTTGAGCGCGCCGGTGCCGAGCACGAAGACGACCGCGACGATCGACGTGCGCGACAGGTGCTGGCCGATGCGGATCAGCGCGCCGCGCGCGACCGACGTCCCGAGCGCCGGCAACACCGCGAGCCCGCCCGCGAGCACGAGGCCGCCCCATACGGCGGTGGCCAGCAGGTGCAGCGTCTGCACGCCGACCGCCGCGGACAGCACGCCGCTGTCGGCCGCATGGCCGAGCGACGCCTTGCCGGCCGCCACCACGATCACCGCGAACCACAGCACCGCATGCGCGAGCGGGCCGTCCGGCTTCGCGAGCGCGACGATCGCGAGCAGCACCGCGCCGGCGAACGCGACGCTCCATGCGAAGCCCGTGTGCGTCTGCATCAGCATGACGGGAATCGCGGCGAACGCGCCGCCGAGCCCCGCGCCGCTCATCGCCGCGGCCTCGTACACGAGCCAGCCGAGATCGGCGAGCACCAGCGCCAGCGCGGCCGCCACCAGCGAATGTTGCGCGCGCAGCCATGCGGGGTGCGACGGCGCGATGACCGGCCGCGCGCCGTCCTTGCCGAGCCACGCCTTGAGCAGCGCCGAGCCGACCGCCATCGCGAACGCCGCATCCATCAGCGCCGCGAGCGCGACCTGGCCGATCCACAAGCTGTCGAACTTCATCGCGCGCACCCTCCCGCAAGCGGCAGGCCGGCAGCGCGGCGGCAACGGGACGGACAGCGTGAGGCAGGCAACGGCACGGTAGAAAACGTCATCGATGAATCCGGAAACGGGAGAAATGACTGGGTCAGCGGCGGAGGCGGCGCCGCGCGACCCGCGAGTGTACGGTCTTCGAGGGTGAAAGCGCACGCCGGTTCACTCGACCGTCGCGCAATGCGCGTCAAATTGTCGCAAGTCGCAAACGGACAGGAACCGATGTCCTTTCGTCAAATAGCCGTCATTACCCATCGATGATAGAATGCCGCGTCGCAGCAGCCCGGCTGTCCTGCCGTCCATGCGCCGAGCCGATCGTAGCCCGGACAAGGTCCCCGACGAATAATCATGGAGTCTCGTGTGTCTTCAAGACGCCTCTTCCGTCCGCTGCTCGCCGTTCTGATGATCGGCGGCGCGGGCCTTATGAGCGCTGCCCAAGCGCAGACCAAGCCCACGGAGCAAGCGCACGCCCAGCAGGCGCCGCTCAAGGCACCCGATACCATGGCCGAGCGCGTGCGCGGCTGTACCGCATGCCACGGCGTCCACGGCCAGGGCACGGACAACGACTATTTCCCGCGTCTTGCCGGCAAGCCGGCCGAGTACCTGTACAACCAGCTCGTCAACTTCCGCGACGGCCGGCGCAAGTACCCGCCGATGAACTATCTGCTCACGTACCTGAACGACGACTACCTGCGCGAAATCGCCGAGCACTTCTCGGCCGAGCGTCCGCCGTACCCGACGCCGGCGAAGCCGACGCTGCCGGCCGCGACGCTCGCACGCGGCAAGCAGCTCGTCACGCAGGGCGACCCGGCCCGCAAGCTGCCGGCCTGCGTGGCCTGCCACGGCGCGGGGCTGACCGGCATGCAGCCGGCGATCCCGGGCCTCGTCGGCCTGCACGCCGATTACCTGAGCGCCCAGCTCGGCGCATGGCGCTCGGGCAACCGCCACGCGAAGGCGCCCGATTGCATGCACGACATCGCCGCGAAGCTTTCCGACGAAGACGTGACGGCCGTGACCGCATGGCTCGCCGCGCAACCGGCGCCCGCCAACCCCGTGCCGGCCCCGGCGCGTTCGATGAAGACTCCGCTCGCCTGCGGCAGCGAACCGCAATAAGGCAAGGGAGACAGACACAATGAAACGCAAGTCCCTGTTTGCACTCTCGGCCGTCGCGATCGTCGCGGCTGCCGCCCTCGTGCCGGTCCTGTGGCCGGGCAACGACACGCTGCACGGCGCTGCCGCCGTCGCGGCCACGCCGGCCGACCAGGCCGCGCTGATCAAGAAGGGCGAATACCTCGCGCGCGTCGGCGACTGTATCGCGTGCCACACGGTGCGCGGCGGCAAGTCGTTCGCGGGCGGCCTGCCGATGGCGACGCCGTTCGGCACGATGTACACGCCGAACATCACGCCGGACGACCAGAACGGTATCGGCAAGTGGACGTCGGACGACTTCTACCGCGCGATGCACACGGGTCGCTCGAAGGACGGCAGCCTGCTGTACCCGGGCTTCCCGTTCGCGAGCTACACGAAGGTCACGCGCGCCGATTCGGACGCGATCTACGCGTACCTGCGTTCGGTCCCGCCGGTGTCGGTGCCGAGCCGTCCGCACGAACTGAAGTTCCCGTTCAACAACCGCAACCTGCTGATCGGCTGGCGCACGCTGTTCTTCAAGGAAGGCGAGTACAAGCCGGATCCGACGAAGTCGGTCGAATGGAACCGCGGCGCGTATCTCGTCGAAGGCCTCGGCCACTGCTCGATGTGCCACACGTCGATCAACATGATGGGCGGCCCGGTGAACTCGTCGGCGTTCGCCGGCGGCCTGATCCCGCTGCAGAACTGGTATGCGCCGTCGCTGACGAACGACAAGGAACTCGGCCTCGGCGACTGGCACGTGCAGGAGCTGTCCGACCTGCTGCAGGCCGGCGTGTCGCAGAAGGGCGCGGTATTCGGCCCGATGGCGGACGTGGTCCACAACAGCCTGCAGTACATGACCGACGAAGATACGCGCGCGATGTCGACGTACCTGAAGTCGATCCCGCAGAAGGCTGAAGCGCCGAAGAACATGCAGTACGAGCCGTCGAAGCAGTTCGGCAACGCGCTGTTCGAACAGGGCAAGAAGATCTACGCGGACAACTGCGCGACCTGCCACGCCGAAAACGGCGCGGGCAAGCCGCCGGCCTATCCGCCGCTCGCGGGCAACCACTCGATCATGATGGAATCGGCCGTCAACCCGATCCGCATGGTGCTGAATGGCGGCTACCCGCCGAGCACGTTCAAGAATCCGCGTCCGTACGGGATGCCGCCGTTCGCGCAGTCGCTGTCGAACCAGGAAGTCGCGGCGGTTGTCACGTATATCCGGATGTCATGGGGTAACAACGGTACGCCGATCTCGCCGCAACAGGTGAGCGATCTGCGTTCCGCGCCGCTCGACTAAGAAGCGGCGCACACAAACGGGGCGCGGCTGCGGGAAACCGCGGCCGCGCCCTTTTGCTTTTTGGCTGTTTTGCGATGCAGGTTTGCCGCGCGGGCCGCGCGATGCATCGCCGATCATAAAACTCAAGAGTGGTATCTATGTCTTTCGAATCTCTCGGCCTGGCCGAACCGCTGGTCAAGGCGGTCAACGAGCTCGGCTATACGTCGCCGACTCCGATCCAGCAGCAGGCCATTCCGGCCGTCCTCGGCGGCGGCGACCTGCTCGCCGGCGCGCAAACCGGCACCGGCAAGACCGCCGGCTTCACGCTGCCGATCCTGCAACGCCTGCACACGTTCTACGCCGAGCACCGCGGCGCGAAGCGCGCGGTGCGCGCGCTGATCCTCACGCCGACGCGCGAACTCGCCGCCCAGGTCGAGGAAAGCGTACGCGCGTACAGCAAGTACCTGAAGCTGCGCTCGACCGTGATGTTCGGCGGCGTCAGCATCAATCCGCAGATCGATGCGCTCAAGCGCGGCGTCGACATCGTCGTCGCGACGCCGGGGCGCCTGCTCGACCACATGCAGCAGAAGACCATCGACCTGTCGGATCTCGACATCCTCGTGCTCGACGAAGCCGACCGGATGCTCGACATGGGCTTCATCCACGACATCAAGCGCGTGCTCGCGAAGCTGCCGCCGCAGCGCCAGAACCTGCTGTTCTCGGCCACCTTCTCCGATGAAATCAAGGCGCTCGCCGACAGCCTGCTCGACTCGCCCGCGCTGATCGAGGTCGCGCGCCGCAACACGACCGCCGAGAGCGTCGCGCAGAAGATCCATCCGGTCGACCGCGATCGCAAGCGCGAGCTGCTCACGCACCTGATCCGCGAACACAACTGGTTCCAGGTGCTCGTGTTCACGCGCACCAAGCACGGCGCGAACCGGCTCGCCGAGCAGTTGACGAAGGACGGCATCAGCGCGATGGCGATCCACGGCAACAAGAGCCAGTCGGCGCGTACGCGCGCTGGCCGAGTTCAAGAACAGCACGCTGCAGGTGCTCGTCGCGACCGATATCGCCGCGCGCGGGATCGACATCGACCAGTTGCCGCACGTCGTCAACTTCGATCTGCCGAACGTGCCGGAAGACTACGTGCACCGGATCGGCCGCACGGGCCGCGCGGGCGCGACCGGCGAAGCCGTGTCGCTCGTGTGCGTCGACGAGAAGCAGTTGCTGCGCGACATCGAGCGGCTGATCAAGCGCGAGATTCCGCAGGAAGTGATCGCGGGCTTCGAACCCGATCCGAACGCGAAACCGGAGCCGATCCAGCAGCGCCGCGGCCAGCAGCAGCCGCGTGGCGGTGGCGGCGGCAATCGTCAGCCGCGTGCCGGCGGCTCAGGCCAGCCGGCCGCGAAGCGCGACGGCAACGCGCAACCGAAGGCGGCGCAGAAGGCCGCGAAGCCGCGCACGCAAGGCGGGGCCGGTGCCAATGGCGGCGGACGTCCGGCCGGCGGCGGCAATGGCGCCCGCCCGGCAAGCGGCAACGCCGCGCATCCGAACCGCAATCGTTCGTCGCGCAGCGGCCAGCGCGGTCACTGAAGCCGCGCGGCCGCGCGCCGCAGGTGCTCGATCTGGCGTCGCCAGCGTGCGAGCACCGCGGCGCGCTCCCCTTCCAGCGTGAACGTGACGCCTGTCGCGAGACGCGCATAGCCGACCCGCTGCGCATCGCCGTGCGCGATCGTCGCAGCGAATCCGGCCAGGCCGCCGAAGTCTCCTTCGAGCGGCGCCATCTCCAGTTGCGCCTGAAAGAACGCGCCGTCCGCGACGAGCGTCAACGCGGCCGTACGCCGCTGCGCGATCGCGCGCGCGGCCCGCGACTGCGGCCAGAGCGCGATCAGCAGCGTGCGTGCATCGCGTGCATAGATCTCGCCGACGCCGAGCAGCGTCGTGCGCAACTGGCCGTCGTCGGTCGCGACGATCAGCGACGCGGCGAGGTCGGCATGACGCTCGAGCGCGGTGCCGTCGAACAGCGACACGACGGCGGGCGGCCACGCGTCGAACGTCCATTGTTCGAGCGCGTGGCGATGGGTATCGGTCATGATGGCGTGGCCCGGGCGCGAATCGGTTGAGAATCCGCCAGCATACGCGCGACGGGCCGTGCCGCGGCGATCAGCGCAGGAAAACGTGCCGCGTGATCTTCGTGAGCGGATAGTGGACGCCCGGCTGGATCTTCGCGGGCAGGTCGAGCGGCTTGAGCAGCATCTTCACGCACATGTCGGCCGACAGATTGCGCCGGACGAGCGAATTGATGCGTGCGGCGCGCTCGCGGTTGTATTGGCTGTCGCCGACGCGGTCCGGATAGCGGATCGCGAACACGTGGCGCAGCGCGATCTCGGAATCCTCGTTCTTGATTTCCATCACGCGGCGCGCCAGCGCCCCGAGCACCGCGAGCCGGCCGTTGCCTTCGACCTGGTTGTACTTCTTGAAGAACTTGAAGAAGTGCTTGTAGTGACGCACTTCGTCCGTACGGATGTTGTCGGTGATTTCCTTCAGCACCGGCTCGTCCGAGCATTCGTTGATCGCGCGATAGAGCGTGGCCGTGCCCGTCTCGACGACGCAGCGCGCGACCATTTCGAGCGCGCGGGTTTTTTCGAACGCCTCGACCGAGCAGGTCTTCGAATACTCGGCGAAGAAATTCGCGAACGCCGTATCCCAGTCGAACTCGGGCCACACGTGCGCGATATACGCCTTCAGCGCGCGGCCGTGCTGCAATTCTTCGGGCTCCCATGCATTGTTGAGCCATGCGGAGACTTCCGGATCGTCATTGAAGAATTCGCTCAGATTGCTCGTATAGAGATCCGAGCCGCTTTCGATGAACGACGACGCGCACAGCAGCAGCAGCAGATCCTCGTTCGCGGCGGCACGCTGACGATCGATCCGGTTCAGGTCGATGTCCTCGATACGCCACGGCATCACATGCGTCGTTTTGGTGTCCATGGTGGTGCGCTCCCAGTCGTCGCGCGGAGGCCGGCCCATGCCTGGGGCACAGGCGCCAGCCGATCCGCGGCGGCGTTTTACTTGCGTTTATAGTGAGTCGGTCCGGCCGAACCATTCTGGCATCTTAGCCGGACTTTCATGTTCGTGCTCCAAAGCACTGACCATACCCGACAGGCGCAGTTCCACGGCGTCCGTTGCCGTTCGTTAGATGAGACCTTCAAACCGGTTGCGCGCGTTCGATGGCATGCGCCGCGCCAAACGAAACGGGCGGCCGCCGGGCCGCCCGTGATGCCGGGAAACTGCAAGGAAAGCTGGAAGCGATCCGTCAGAAACCGGCCGCCAGCCCGTCGCGCCGGCTGTCGCTCGCGGCCACGTAGCCGCGCTCCGGATCGTCGGGATCGAGGCGCCAGACGAACTGCCCCGAACCGAAATCCATGTACGGATCGTCGATCGACTTGATCGTATGGCCGCGGGCGGCCAGCCCGTCGACGGTCGCGCGGTTCATCGTCGCCTCGACGTCGAGCGTGAAGTCGCGGTTGACCTTCCAGCGCGGCGCGCAACATGCGGCCTGCGGCTGCTGGCCATAGCCGAGCATTCGCACGACGGTCTGCAGATGGCCTTGCGGCTGCATGTCGCCGCCCATCACGCCGAAGCTCATCACGGCCTCGGTACGGCCGTTGGCCTGCTCGGTGACGAACGCCGGGATGATCGTGTGGAACGGCCGCTTGCCGCCCGCGACGACGTTCGGCGAAGCCGGGTCCATCGAGAAGCCGTGCCCGCGGTTCTGCAGCGCAATGCCCGTACCGGGCACGACGAGCCCCGAACCGAAGCCCATGTAGTTCGACTGGATGAAGCTCACCATCATCCCGCTCTCGTCGGCCGCCGACAGGTAGATCGTGCCGCCCGAATGCGGGCGGCCGGCGGCGAAGTGCGTCGCGCGCGCGCGATCGATCAGCTTCGCGCGTTCGGCGAGATAGGCGTCGTCGAGCATCTGTTCGGGCGTGACGTCCATCGCGCGTGGATCGGCGACGTAGCGATAGACATCGGCGAACGCGAGCTTCATCGCCTCGATCTGCAGATGCTGCGAATCGACCGAGTCGACCGGCCATTCGGTCACGCCCGCGTGCTCGGCGATGCCGAGCGCGATCAGCGCGGCGATGCCCTGCCCGTTCGGCGGAATCTCGTGAATCGTGTGGCGGCCGAAGCGCTTGCCGATCGGCTCGACCCATTCCGGCCGGTACGCGCGCAGGTCGGCTTCGGTCAGCGCCCCGCCGCCCTCGCGCGCGAACGCGGCGAGACGCTCGGCGAGCGCGCCTTCGTAGAACGCCCGGGCGCCTTCCGTCGCGAGCGTGCGCAGCGTCTGCGCATGACCGGGCAGGCATACGCGTTCGCCGACGAGCGGCGCGCGGCCGCGCGGCATGAAGGTGTCCGCGAAACCCGGCAGGCCCCGCAGTTCGGGGACGGCCGCCGCCCACTTGTGCGCGACGATCGGCGGCACCGAATAGCCGCGCTCCGCGATCTCGATCGCCGGCTCGAGCAGGTCCGCGAACGGCAGCGAACCGAACTTCGCGTGCAGCGCTTCCCAGCCCGCGATCACGCCCGGCACGGTGACGGTGTCCCAGCCGCGCGTCGGCTTGTTCGCGATGCCGCGCGCGTCCTCGCCGTGGCGCTGGCGGAAGTAGTCGACGTTCCATGCGGCCGGCGCGACGCCCGATGCATTGAGTCCCGACAGTCGCTCGCCGTCCCACACGAGCGCGAACGCATCGCCGCCGAGCCCGCACGACACCGGCTCGACGACGGTGATCGCGGCAGCCGCGGCCAGCGCCGCGTCCACCGCGTTGCCGCCCTTCCACAGCATCCGCAACCCGGCCTGCGCGGCCAGCGGGTGCGACGTCGACACGACGTTGCGCGCGAACACCGGGATGCGGGTTGTCGGATACGGGTTGTGCCAGTTGAAGTCAGTCATCGATGCCACCTTGTCGAAAACGGGATGAACGCGCGCCCGCACGCGCGGGCCATCCGCCATTGCAGCGCGATCGGCACGATCGCACAAATTCATTTGTCACATGAATCCATGCCATTTCTACATGAATCACGCGCGCCGACGCCCGGCAGGCCGGCCGAACGCCGTTGCCGCCCTTACAATACCCGCTCCGTCTCACGACACGACCATCGAGCCATGACCCGAGATCCCCGCCTCACCCTCAACGCGCGCCAGCAGGAATTGCTCGAATGGGTGCAGCGCGACGGCTTCGTGACCGTCGACGATCTCGCCGCGCACTTCGCGGTGACGCCGCAGACGATCCGCCGCGACGTGAACTGGCTCGCCGACCTGAACCTGCTGCGCCGCTACCACGGCGGCGCGAGCCTGCCGACCAGTTCGGAGAACGTGTCGTACACGGCGCGCCAGCGGATGTTTCATGACGAGAAGCGGCGCATCGCGGCGCTCGCGGCGTCGCACATCCCCGACCAGGCGTCGCTGTTCATCAATCTCGGCACGACGACCGAGGAAGTCGCGCGCGCGCTGAACCGCCATCACGGGCTGCACGTGATCACCAACAACCTGAACGTCGCGTCGATGATGAGCGGCTACCCCGACTGCGAAGTGCTGATCACGGGCGGCATCGTGCGGCCGTGGGACAAGGGCATCGTCGGCGAGCTCGCGATCGACTTCATCCGCCAGTTCAAGGTGGACTACGCGATCATCGGCACGTCGGCGATCGAGGCCGACGGCACGCTGCGCGATTTCGACACGCGCGAGGTGCGCGTCGCCGAGGCGATCATGCAGCATGCGCGCACGGTCTACCTCGTGACCGATCATTCGAAGGTCGGCCGCCCGGCGCTGGTGCGCCAGGGCCACCTGAGCCAGGTGCACGCGCTCTTCACCGACAAGCCGCTGCCGCCCGACATGGCCGACACGGTCGCCGCCGCCGGCACGCAGGTGTACGTCGCGGAATGACGGTCGCGATGCTGCACCGCACCTGAAACTTCAAGTGAAATCAAGAAGTTGGCGCCGCGCGCGAACCGCTTGTGGCATGCGCTTCTGTCAAACGGAAAATTAACGGGGCACGATTTGTCGTTGCCCGCGCGCTCGACTAGACTCCAGTTCCCCGGCCCGTTCGCCGATCCGCCTGTGCCAGGGCGGTGCGAATCGCAGGCCGGCGAATGCAGCTTTTCCCCCCAAGCCATACCCTCGCGGGGTATCGCGCGGCGGCGTGTACGCCGGCCGCGCGGGCAGTCCGATTGCCATGGAGAGAACGATGCTGAGTCCGCATGAATTCGCCACGCTCTTGCTTGTAAAGGACGCGCCTGATCAGCGCGACATGGATCGGGATGAACTGGACATCCTGCTCGAACAACAACTCGTCCGCCTGGAAGGGCTCGGCTCGGGGCGCAAATACTGCGTGACCGAGACCGGCGACGCCGCGCTGCGATCCATCAAGTACCGCTATTCGTAAGCCCGCTGTTCCCGACCTGACCTGATCGCGCGGCCGGATTCCGGCCGCGCGGTCATTCTGCCTCCCGCCTGCCCGTCGCCGCCGCCGGCTTCAGCCGCCGCGCAGCGTCGGATCGACCGCCGCCCGCCAGCTGATGGCCTGCGCGCGTGCGCCGTTGAAATACGCGATCCAGCCGGCGCGCGCCGCCGCGTCGGGCGCCGCATAGTGGGTCGAAAGTTCGTTTACGAACGCACAATAGTTCGCTTCGGTCAGCCCGCGATACCGTTTCGCGACGTACGCGTCGTACAGCGTCGAGTACACCGGCTGCGCGTCCGCGCCCCAGTCGCGCGCCGCGCCGCCGCACGACGTCTGCAGGTCGACGAACGACGGCGCCCGCCAGTTGCCCGCGAGCGGCGGCGTCCCCGCGCCGCATCCCGCCAGAAGGACGGCGCACACGCCGGCCCACATCCCAATACGCATGATTCACCTCGCGAAACGGTCGATTCCGTCAGTATCGTCCGGGATCGCGTCGCACGCTACTGGCCCCGCTTTTTCGAACTTTACTTTTTCGATTTCGTTCGTTAAATTTCGAATTCGAACATTTCGTGTTCGCCCCATTTCAACAGACGATAAGGACAGCAGGTGACCCAACCGAATCGCTACGATCTGCTCGTCGTCGGCGGCGGCATCAACGGCGCGGGGATCGCGCGCGATGCGGCCGGCCGCGGCCTGTCGGTCATGCTCTGCGAACAGGACGACCTCGCGTCGCACACGTCGTCGTCCAGCACCAAGCTGATTCACGGCGGCCTGCGTTACCTCGAGTACAACGAGTTCGGGCTGGTGCGCAAGGCGCTGCAGGAGCGCGAGACGCTGCTGCGCGCGGCGCCGCACATCATGTGGCCGCTGCGCTTCGTGATGCCGCACATGCCGAACCTGCGCCCGGCCTGGCTGATCCGCATCGGCCTGTTCCTCTACGATCACCTCGCGAAACGCGAACTGCTGCCCGGCTCGCGCGGCATCGACATGCGCCGCCATGCGGCCGGCGCGCCGTTGATCGACTCGATCAAGCGCGGCTTCGTGTATTCCGACGGCTGGGTCGACGACGCGCGCCTCGTCGTGCTGAACGCGATGGATGCGAAGGAGCGCGGCGCCGAGATCCTGACGCGCACGAAGCTCGTTTCCGCCGAGCGCCGCGGCGACGAGTGGGAAGCGCGGCTGCAGCACGCCGACGGCTCGATCCGCGTCGTGCATGCGCGCGCGATCGCGAACGCGGCCGGCCCGTGGGTCGGCGACGTGCTGCACGGCGCGCTCGGCCGCGGCGCGCATCACAGCGTGCGGCTCGTGAAGGGCAGCCACATCATCACGCGCCGCCTGTTCGATCACGATCACGCGTACATCTTCCAGAACCCGGACAAGCGGATCATCTTCGCGATTCCGTACGAGCACGATTTCACGCTGATCGGCACGACCGACGTCGAGTACACGAACGATCCCGCGAAGGTCGCGATCGATCGCGACGAGACGCAGTATCTGTGCGATTCGATCAACCGCTACTTCAAGCGCAAGATCTCGCCGGCCGACGTGCACTGGACCTATTCGGGCGTGCGTCCGCTGCTGGAGGACGAGAACGCGGCGAACGCGTCGGCCGTCACGCGCGACTACCGCCTCGAGCTCGACGACGGCGCCGGCGCCCCGCTGCTGTCGGTGTTCGGCGGCAAGATCACGACGTTCCGCAAGCTCGCGGAAGAAGCCGGCGACATGCTGTGCCGTGCGCTCGGCCGCGACGCGAAGCGCTGGACGGCCGGCGTCGCGCTGCCGGGCGGCGACATCGCGGACGCGAAGTTCGACGTGTTCGCCGGCGCGTTCGCGAAACGTCACCCGTGGCTGCCCGCCGCGCTCGCGCGCCGCTATGCGCGTGCGTACGGCACGCGTGCGGAACGCGTGGTGGAAGGCGCGAAGTCGCTCGCCGATCTCGGCGCCGAAATCGCGCCGGGCATCCACGACGCCGAGCTGCGCTACCTGCGCGACGCCGAATGGGCGACCTGCGCGCAGGACGTGCTGTGGCGCCGCTCGAAGCTCGGCCTGCACGTCGCGCCCGGCACGCTCGATGCCGTGACCGCCGCGGTCGACGCGTGGTTCGCCGCCGCGCATGCGCCGCACGCGTGACTCGAACGCAAATTGCAGTTGCAGTTGCCTGACCGACGTTGATTCACCGACGCGCCGCCCCATGCGGCGCGCATCACAACTAAGCCGATCCACGGATGGAGATGAGAGACATGCAGGACCAGTACATCCTCGCGCTTGACCAGGGCACCACGAGTTCCCGCGCGATGCTGTTCGATCGCCAGGGCAATATCGTATCGATCGCCCAGAAGGAATTCGAACAGATCTACCCGCAACCCGGCTGGGTCGAGCACGACCCGCAGGAAATCTGGTCGACGCAAGCCGGCGTCGCCGCGGAAGCCGTCACGCGCACGGGCCTGAACGGCACGTCGATCGCGGCGATCGGCATCACCAACCAGCGCGAAACGACGATCGTCTGGGATCGCGAGACGGGCCAGCCCGTCTACAACGCGATCGTGTGGCAGGATCGCCGTACCGCCGACTTCTGCGACTCGCTGAAGAAGCAGGGCCTCGAAGCGAAGGTGCGCGCGAAGACCGGCCTGCCGATCGACTCGTACTTCTCGGCGACGAAGATCCGCTGGATCCTCGACAACGTGCCGGGCGCGCGCGACAAGGCGCGCCAGGGCAAGCTCGCATTCGGCACCGTCGACAGCTGGCTCGTGTGGAACTTCACGAAGCACGAGCTGCACGTGACCGACGTGACCAACGCGTCGCGCACGATGCTGTTCAACATCCATACGCGCGAGTGGGACAACGAGCTGCTCGAACTGCTCGACATCCCGCGCAGCATGCTGCCGGAAGTGAAGGCGTCGTCGGAGATCTACGGCCACACGAAGACCACCGTGTTCGCATCGAAGATCCCGCTCGCGGGCATCGCCGGCGACCAGCACGCGGCGCTGTTCGGCCAGATGTGCACGACGTCGGGCATGGTGAAGAACACCTACGGCACCGGCTGCTTCCTGATGATGAACACCGGCGACAAGCCGATCGAGTCGAAGAACAACCTCGTCACGACGATCGCGTGGCAGATCGGCGACGACGTGCAGTACGCGCTCGAAGGCAGCATCTTCATCGCGGGCGCGGTCGTGCAGTGGCTGCGCGACGGCGTCGGCCTCATCAAGACGGCCGCGGAAATCGAAGCGCTCGCCGCCAGCGTGCCGCATACCGACGGCGTGTATCTCGTACCCGCGTTCGCCGGCCTCGGCGCGCCGCACTGGAACGCGCGGGCGCGCGGCTCCGTGTTCGGCGTCACGCGCGGCACGAGCGCCGCCCATCTCGCCCGCGCGGCGCTCGATGCGATCGCGTACCAATCGCTCGACGTGCTGGCCGCAATGGAAGCCGATTCCGGCATCAGCATCGGCGAGCTGCGCGTGGACGGCGGCGCGAGCGCGAACGATCTGCTGATGCAGTTCCAGGCCGACCTGCTCGGCGTCGACGCGGTGCGTCCGCAGATCACCGAGACGACCGCGCTCGGCGCGGCCTACCTCGCGGGCCTCGCGATCGGCTACTGGAAGAACCTCGACGAAGTACGCGACCAGTGGCAGCTCGATCGCCGCTTCGCCCCGTCGATGCCCAAGGAGCAGGTCGAGCAGCGCATGGCCGGCTGGCAGCGTGCGGTACGCGCCGCGAAGGCATGGGCCGACGACACCCAGTAACCCGAATCAATCCAGACGAAATACAACAACACCGGCGGACCGCGCGATGCGCGAGTCCGCCGTGACATACGAGAGACAACCATGTCACCTTATATTGCGGAATTCATCGGCACGGCGATCCTCGTGCTGCTCGGCAACGGCGCGGTCGCGAACGTGCTGCTTGCCAAGACCAAGGGCAAAGGCGCGGACCTGATCGTGATCGTGATGGGCTGGGCGATGGCGGTATTCGTCGCGGTCTACGTGACCGCGTCGTTCAGCGGCGCGCACCTGAACCCGATCGTCACGATCAGCCTCGCGCTCGCGGGCAAGTTCGCGTGGTCGAAAGTGGGCGGCTACGTGCTCGCGCAGATGCTCGGCGGGATGGCCGGCGCGCTGCTCGTGTGGCTCGCGTATCGCCAGCACTTCGCGAAGGAAGCCGATGCGGACCTGAAGCTCGCGGTGTTCTGCACGGCGCCCGCGATCCGCAGCACCACGCACAACGTGCTGACCGAAGCGATCTGCACGTTCGTGCTGATCCTCGGCGTGCTGTATCTCGCGTCACCGCAGGTCGGCCTCGGCGCACTCGACGCGCTGCCCGTCGGCCTGCTGGTGCTCGGCATCGGCATCTCGCTCGGCGGCCCGACCGGCTATGCGATGAGCCCCGCGCGCGACCTGTCGCCGCGCATCATGCATGCGCTGCTGCCGATTCCCGGCAAGCGCGACAGCGACTGGCGCTATGCCTGGGTGCCCGTCGTCGGCCCGCTGCTCGGCGGCGCCGCGGCAGCCGGGCTGTATCTGCGCCTGCACGCGATGGCCTGATCGCCGTTTGAACGAAGCGCGCGGCCTTCCCTGCCGCGCGCTTCACGCCCCTCCTTTCTTCTGCCGGTCATTCACGGCCGTCACCAGCGATTTCAGCTTCACCGCGACGTCCGCGACCGCAGCCGGCGTCACGTCGATCCCGCGTTCGACCAGCATCCTCGCCACGCGCATTTCCTTCACGAATCCCGCTGCACGGCCGAAGCCGCTCGCCGCGACGAGCCGCGCGAGCGCATCGAAATGGAAATGGATTTCCGCATCGTCGCCGAGCACGCGCGCGACCGACTGCACGCCGAGCGCCGGCTCCCCGGCCACCTGCAACTGCGCATCGTATTGATCGGACCAGAACCACGGTATGTCGCGATAGGGTTCGCCCGCGCCGAGCATGTTGCGGGCGACGACGTGCGCCTGCGTGTCGGCGCCGTGCCACGTTTCCTGTCGAATCGGCAACCCCGATAATGCGCTCGGAAACACCGCGACGTCGCCGGCCGCGTAGATGCCGCGTGCCGACGTCTCGAGCTGCGCGTTCACGACGACCCCGCGCTCGACCGCAAGGCCCGCATCGCGCGCCAGCTCGTCGGCCGGCTCGATGCCGATGCCGGCCACGACCGTGTCGGCCAGCAGCGTGTCGCCGTCGTCGAGCACGACGGCCAGCGCACCACCCGAGGTCCGCTCGATCGCCACCGGCTTGCGGTTCAGGCGGATCGCCACGCCCTGTTCGTCGTGCAGCGCATGCACGCGCGTCGCGATGGCTTCCGGCACTGCCCGGCCGAGCAGCCGTGGCGCCGCATCGAGCACGGTCACGCGGCAACCGCGCTGCCGCGCCGACGCCGCGACTTCGAGTCCGATGAAGCCGCCGCCGACCAGCACGATCCGTGCGTCGGGCACGAGCCGCGCGCCGAGCGCGGCCGCATCGTCGAGCGTGCGCAACGCGACTACGCCGTCGAGCGCCGCACCGGGAACGGCAAGACGGCGCGCACGGCCCCCGGTGGCCAGCAGCAGCGCGTCGTAGCCGAACACGTGTCCACCGGCCACGCGTACTTCGCGTGCATGCGGATCGATGCGCTCGACGGTCGCGACGACCCGCTCGATGCGGTCGGCCGCCCACGCCTCGGCGTCGCGCAACCGGCATTGCGCCGCGCTACGGTCGCCCGTCAGCACGCCCTTCGACAACGGCGGCCGCTCGTACGGCGGATGCGGCTCCGCGCCGATCAGCACGATGCGCCCGCGCCAGCCGGACGCGCGCAGCACCTGCGCCGCGCGGCCGCCCGCATGACCCGCGCCGACGATCGCCATTACCCGGTCGTGGCTCATCGCGTCACACCTCGATCAGGATGCGGCCGTCTTCGATCTTCGCGCGGTACGTGCGCAGCTTCTCGCACGCGGGCGCGGACAGCGGCCGGCCGTCGCGGACGTCGAAGCGACCGTTGTGCTTCGGGCATTCGATCACGTGATCCATCACGAACCCGTCCGCGAGATGTACGTGCTCGTGCGTGCACAGGCCGTCGCTCGCGTATACCTGGCCGTCGATCCGGTAGATCGCGTACGTGCGGCCTGCGTGATCGAAGCGCGCGACGTCTTCGTCGTCGATGTCGTCGAGCGCGCCGGTGTCGATCCATTGCGTCATGGGGTGTGTCTCCTTCGTCGGGATGGTCGGTAGCTGTCATGCGCGCGCGGCATCGGGCACCGGCCGCACGACGTAATCGGACGGATCGCGCGTCTGCCGGATCAGCGCCGGCACGATCTCCGCATACGCGGCGAGCGTGCTGCGGTACGGCGGCGGCATGTCGGCCTTCACGGCTTCGTGCAGCTTCGGCAGCGCATGGAACGGCACCATCGGGAACATGTGGTGCTCGACGTGATAGTTCATGTTCCAGTACAGGAAGCGGAACACCGGATTCATCATCACGGTGCGGCAGTTGCGCCGGTGATCGAGCACGTTCTCCGGCATGCCCGCGTGCTGCGTGAGGCCGAAATACAGGTACAGCCATGCGCCGTAGAGGCTCGGCAGCCCGATGTAGAGCAGCGGCAGGATCGTGTGCCAGTACATCGCGGCGCCCGCCACGAGCGCGTAGATCGCGAGATGGATGCGCGACTCGCGCACGACCTTCGGCCATTCCGATTCAGGCACGTAGGTGCGCTCCTCGTCGTCGAGCCGGCCGGTGACCGACGCCGCGATCATCTTGCGCAACTCGCCGGCCACGTGCTTCAGCGCGACGACGTTCAGCACGAGTGCGAGCCAGTCGGTCGGCTTCGGCGCGGCGATTTCCGGATCGCGCCCGACGACCAGCGTATCGGTGTGATGGCGCGCATGACTCCAGCGCCACGCGGTTGCGCGGCGGAACACCTGGAACGATGCGAGCTGGTACAGCGCGTCGTTCATCCAGCGCGTGCGGAACGCGGTGCCGTGCCCGCATTCGTGCCAGCGCGAATCGGCCGGGCTGCAGTAAAGGGTGCCGTACACGAAGAACGCCGGGATCGCCCATGCCGAATGCGCGTGCCACGCCAGCCACGCGAGCGCGCCGCTGATCGCGATCGCCGCGTACCAGATCAGCGTGTCGCGAATCGCACGGGCGTCGCCACGCTGCATCAACTGCTTCATCAGCGGCCGCGGCACCGCGCACCGGTACCACGCGGCGTTGACGAGCCCGGCCGCGTGCGCGCGCTCGCCCGCGCCGCCGATCATTCGGTATTCCTGACGGCGCGCCGCGTTGCGCTTGCGTGCCGGGTCGTCGGTAGGGGCCACGTCTGTCTCCTGGGGTTCTTGTGCGATGCAAGCGCGACACGCGCTGCCATGGAATCAAAATTAGGCGCCCGGCTTCCGCTGCTCAATCGAAACGTTGACGAAATTTCGCCATCGCTTTAGCGTTCGGCAACGCCACGCGATCGATGGCGCCTATCACGATGGAGACGACCATGGCAGGAGAATCCGGGCCGCGCTGGCGCAAGCGCACCGCGCGCTTCGACGAGATCGCGGCGCTCGCCGGCGTCAGCACGACGACCGTCGACCGCGTGCTGAACGAGCGCGGCAGCGTCTCCGCGCAGGCGCGCGAACGCGTGGTGGCGGCCGCGCGGGAGCTCGGCGTGCCGCGGCAGCTGCCCGACACGCGGCACGGGCTGATCCACGTCGACGTACTGCTGCCGGACACCGACGCGCCGTTCTTCCGGCGGTTGCAGCAAGCGCTGCAGCGCTCGCTGCAGATGCTCGACCGGCACGTGGTCGTGCACCGGACGATCGTGCCCGCCGCGGACGACGCGCGCGCCGCCGCGCTGATCGAACGGCCCGCGTACCGGCGCGCGGCGCTGATCGTCACCGCGCACGACACGGCCCGCATGCGCGGCGCGCTGGCCGCCGCGATCGCGCGGGGCGAGACCGTCGTCACGATGGTCACCGACATCGGCGGCATCGACCGCGCGCACTTCGCCGGCATCGACAACTATCGCGCCGGGCGCACGGCCGGCTACTACATCGGCCGTCTCGCGGCGCGCCCGGGCCGCGTGCTGCTGCTCGGCGGCCGCATGGGCTACCGTGCGCACGCCGACCGGATGGCCGGCTGCCGCGACCAGCTCGCCGACGCGTTCGCCGCCGTGCGCTGCGACGACGCGCCGGTCGAGACGCTCGACCAGGACGACCGCTGCTACCGCGCGGTGTCGAAGGCGCTGCAGGCGCACGACGACGTGGTCGCGATCTACAACAGCGGCGCCGGTTCGGCCGGCATCGAAGCGGCGCTGCGCAAGGCCGGCGCGATCGGGCGCGTCGTATGGATCGGCCACGAGATGATCGATCTGCACCGCACCTTCATCGAAGCCGGTGCGATGGATCTCGCGATCGACCAGGATCCGGACGGGCAGGCGATTTCCGCGCTGCAGCACGTGCTGCATGCATGCGGCATCGTCGAACAGCCGCCGCCGGACGACCCCGTCGAATTCCGTGTGTTCTGTCCGGCGAACGTGAGGACGAGCGCGTACCTGCAGCCGTGAACCCGCCGCACGGCATGCGGCATGCGGCGTGCGGCCCGGCGCGTGCATGCGTCGAAAAAATCGATCGCCGCATTGGCGATTTTTCGTCAACGTTTGTCATGCAGCCCGCGCCGCGCGTCCGTACATTGGCAGCCATCCACGAACAACGACGGACAGGAGACGATGGCTGAACCGATCCTCATCGGCGTGAATTTCGACGGCGTGCTCGAACACGACGGGCTGCCGCCGCCCACGCCCGCCGAGCGCTTCCGGATGGTCGCCGCCGCCGGCGTGTTCGACTACGTCGAAAAGAACCCGGTGCGCGGCGTGGACCTGTCGCCATATTTCGCGCTGGTCGAGCGCCACGCGCTGCCGATTCGCGTGATCGGCGGCATCTGGTGCGCGGGCCGCGACGAAGCGCATGTCGCCGAGATCGTCGCGGCGGGCGCGCGGTTCGGCAGCACGGTGCTCAACTGTCAGCTGTTCGCGCATCACGCGGACGGCCATCCGCTGTCGGATCGCGAAGTCGCCGATTTCTACCTGCGCGCCTATGCATGGGGCGAACCGTCCGGCTGCCTGCCGAGCCTCGAAGTGCACGTCGACATGTGGAGCGAGGATTTCGCGCGGGTTGCACGCGTCGCGCGGCATGTCGAGCAGGCCGGCGCGCCGTTCCGGATCACGCTCGATCATTCGCACCTGCTGTTCAAGATCGGCAATCGCGCCGAACTCGACGCATCGGGCCTGCACGAATCGGCCGACGGCGGCCGCGCGATGCTCGACCCCGCATCGCCCGCCGCGATCTACGCCGACTGGATCGCGCGCGGCTGGGTCCGGCATGCGCATGCGCGCAGCGTCGCGCCGAACAACCCGGACAATCGCTGGATGCGCCGCGCGGACGGCCGGCCCGGACGCGGCATCCAGTACCCGTTCGTCGCGCCGCCGCCGGGCGCGTACCACGGCGAATGGCGTGCCGAGTCGCTCGATCCATGGAAAGCCGCGCTGCGTCAGTTGCTGCAGGCGCGGGTGCAGGCCCATGCGCAAGCGACACCGCTCGAGCAGATCAGTTGCGAATTCATCCCGTTTCCCGACTACGGCGGCGGCGCGCGCTATTCGATCTTCGACAACAACGTCGCGTGCGCGCACTGGCTGCGCGACACGTGGCACGCACTCGCCGCGCGCGCCGGCGCCTGATCCGAACCCGCCCCACTCAAGCCCCAAGGACAGAACGATGACGCAAGCCTTGCACTTTTCGCTGAACCGGATGAGCGCGCCGCGCTTGCCGCTCGACCGCTACGTCGCGCTGTGCCGGCGCCTCGGCGTCGACACGATCGAGATCCGCAACGATCTCGACGGCGTCGAACTCGCCGACGGCACGCCGGCCGCCGCCGTCCGCGCGACGGTCGAAGCCGGCGGCGTAACGATCCTGACGATCAACGCACTGCAGCGCTTCGAGCAGTGGAATGCCGAGCGCGCCGACGAGGCGACCGTGCTGGCCGACTACGCGGCGCAATGCGGCGCGCAGGCGCTGGTGCTGTGCCCGACCAACAGCCGCACCGACACGCGCGACGGGCACGCCCGCCACGCGGATCTCGTCACGGCGCTGAAGGCATTGAAGCCGATCCTCGAAGCCCGCGGCCTGCTCGGCTTCATCGAGCCGCTCGGTTTCGAGGAATGCGCGCTGCGCCGCAAGTCGGACGCGGTGAAGGGCATCTACGCGGCGGCGGGCGAACCGGTGTTCCGGCTCGTGCACGACACGTTCCACCATCACCTCGCCGGCGAGGACGTCTTCTTCCCGAACCTCACGGGCCTCGTGCACCTCTCGGGCGTCGAGGAAGACGACCTGCCGGTCGAGCGGATGCGCGACGGCCACCGCGTGCTGGTCGGCCGCGCCGACCGGCTCGGCAACGTCCGCCAACTGCGCGAGCTGCTCGCGCGCGGCTACCGCGGTGCGTTGTCGTTCGAGCCGTTCGCGAACGAGATCGCCGAAGCCGACGACATCGAGGAGCGGCTGCGGGCAAGCCTCGACTACGTGCGCGGCGAGCTGGCGGATCGCTGAGCGAACCGTCGCGACGGCGTGCGGCCCACGCCGGTCGCGCATCGGCAAGACAAGAAAATCCACGGGAGAACGGAATGATCGAATTCGCCTTGTTCGGCGCGGGCAGGATCGGCAAGATCCACGCGGCGAATCTCGCGCGCCATCCCGGCGCGACACTGAAGTACGTGATCGACCGGCACGCGCCGTCGGCGGACGCACTCGCTCGCGCGCACGGCGCGCAGGCAACCGACGTCGAACGCGCGCTGGGCGACGCGTCGGTGCGGGCCGTCGTGATCGCATCGAGCACCGATACGCACGCGGACCTGATCGTCGCGGCCGCGAACGCGGGCAAGGCCGTGTTTTGCGAAAAGCCGGTCGACCTCGCCGTCGAACGCTCGCGTGCATGCGCGGACGTCGTGCGGCGCACCGGCGTGACCTGCATGATCGGCTTCCAGCGCCGCTTCGACCCGACCTTCGCGGCGCTGAAGGCGCGCGTCGAGCGCGGCGAGATCGGCGCGCCTGAAATGCTGGTCGTCACGAGCCGCGACCCGGGCGCGCCGCCGGCCGACTACCTCCGCAGCTCGGGCGGCATTTTCAAGGACATGCTGATCCACGACTTCGACGTGTTCCGCTGGATCCTCGGCGACGAAGCGCACACGCTGCATGCGACGGGCAGTTGCCTGACCGATCCGGCCGTGCGCGACGCCGGCGACATCGATTCGACCGCCGTGACGATCCGCACGCGGCGCGGGCTGCTGTGCCAGATCAACACGTCGCGCCGCGCGGCGTACGGCTACGACCAGCGCTTCGAACTGCTCGGCAGCCGCGGGATGCTGCAGGCCGGCAACGTGCGGCCGACCGAGGTGAGCGCGTGGCTTGCCGGCGGCATCGCGACGGACGTGCCGGAGCCGTTCTTCCTGGAACGCTACCGGCATGCGTACGCGGCCGAGATCGCGCACTTCGTCGACGCGTTGCGCGACGGCACGCCGGTCAGGACGACGATCGACGACGGGCTCGCCGCGCTCGAACTGGCCGAAGCCGCGATGACGTCGTGGAAAACGGGGCGGGTGATCGAGCTGTGACGCCGCGAACGGCGGCTGCGATCCGGGCAAGCGGACCGCGGCCGCCGCGCGAACGGCGGCCGTCCGGCACAACCTGCCGCACGGCACGGCCGCATCGGGCAAATTTGCCGCCACGTCGCGCGGCGTGCGCGTGAAAGCACGTATGATGGCGAATCGATCGGCTTCGCCGATATCCCGCGTTTTCATCACCATGCTCGATCACCTCATCTGCGACTGCGACGGCGTGCTCGTCGACAGCGAAGTCATCGCCGACCGCGTGCTGCTCGACACGCTGTCCGCCACGTTCCCGAACCTCGATTTCGAAGCCGCCGCGAAGTCGGCATTCGGCCAGCAGACGTCCCGCTTCCTCACCGGCATCGAAGCCCGCTTCGGGGTCGAGATGCCCGCCAACTTCATCGAGACCGTCGAGCACAACATCGAAGTCGCGCTCGCGCAATCGCTCGCGCCGATCAGCGGCGTGCGCGACGCACTGCTGAAGATCACGCTGCCGGCCGCCGTCGTGTCGAACAGCCGGCTCGCGCGCGTGCGCAGCTCGCTGAAGCGCGCCGCGCTCACCGAGATCTTCGGCGAACGCGTGTTCAGCGCCGAACAGGTCGCGCGGCCGAAGCCCTACCCCGACGTGTACCTGCACGCAGCGCACACGCTCGGCGTCGCGCCGGCGCGCTGCGTCGTCGTCGAGGACAGCATCTCGGGGCTGAATGCCGCGCGGGCGGCCGGGATGAAGACGATCGCGTTCGTCGGCGCGAGCCACATCCCCGACAACTACGCGGACGCGCTGCGCGCGATGGGCATCACGCGGATCATGCGCAGGATGGACGAACTGCCGGCGCTCGTCGAAGCCGGCATGCGCGGCGAATTCGGCGACGTGCAGTCCTGATCGTCATTCGGGCCGGTTCGGGTCGATCCGGCCGCGCCACGGGCGCGCGAACGCGCCCGCGTTTCCTTCCGCTCAGGCCGGCTCGCAGCAGCGTTCGCGCGCGGCGGCCAGCGCCTCGCGGAACGCGACGAGTTCCGCGATCGTCAGCATCGGCAGCCCGTGCCGTTGCGCGAAGCGCTCGACATCGTCGCCGCGCGTCATCGTGCCGTCCGGATTCATCAGCTCGCACAGCACGCCGGCCGGCTTCAGGCCCGCGAGGATCGACAGGTCGACCGTGCCTTCGGTGTGACCGCGGCGCGCGAGCACGCCGCCCGGTTGCGCACGCAACGGAAACACGTGGCCGGGGCGCACGATGTCGTGCGGCTTCGCGCCGTCGGCGATCGCCGCGCGGATCGTCGTCACGCGGTCGGCCGCCGACACGCCGGTGTGCACGCCTTCGCGCGCCTCGATCGACACGGTGAACGCGGTGCCGTTGCGGCTTTCGTTGGTCTGCACCATCGGCGGCAGCTCCAGCGCACGCACCGTGTCGTCGGTCAGGCACAGGCACACGATGCCGCTGCACTCGCGGATCAGCAGCGCCATCGTCTCGGGCGTGATGCGCTCGGCGGCGACGATCAGGTCAGCCTCGTTCTCGCGGTCGTGGTCGTCCTGCAGCACGACCGCGCGGCCCGCGCGCATCGCGTCGAGCGCGGCGGCGATACGCGGCGGCACCGGTTCGGAATCCAGCAACGGGAGATCGGCAAAGGCGTCGGCAGGCGCCGACGAAACGGACATCAAGGACATGTGAAACGCTCCTCGCAAAGACGATTTGGGCGAAAAACGTTTCAGGGCATTGCAAACAGACAGAACGACAACCCGCTTCGCACGCACGGCGAAGCGGCCCTGACGGACATGACTATCTGCACATCTTCTCTCATCCGGACTGTGACCGTCGGCTCTGGCATTCGACCAGATCTGCTGACCCCGCGCGAAATGCGCGGGCGCTCGCGGGCTCGCCGGCTTACGCCAGCCTACCGCCGGTGGGGAATTTCGCCCCGCCCTGAAGACGCACTGATTGCCGGACGGGAACGCCCCGTGACCGGCGGGCCAAGCATACAACAGCCGCACACGACGCGCAGCGAATGACCGGTAAAACCTTACTGACGACCCCGTCTAACGGCATCGTCCGAACGGCCGACGCGCGCACGCAACGCCTCCCGCGAAAACCGGGAACCGCAGCGCTCGCGCCGCGCGGCCCGCGCGATCAGTTGGCGGCCGCGTGCGCCGCGTCGGGCACGAGCCAGCGCGGCGGCACCTCCGGGCTCACCGTCACGCGGAACGCACGCGCTTCGCTGTCGCCCGGGTTGCGCAGGCTGTACGGCTGATCGGCGTCGAACACGATCGCGTCGCCGGTCGCGAGCAACTGGCGGCGATCATGCACGCTGACTTCGAGCGTGCCCTCGCTGACGACGAGATTGACCGTCGTGCCCGGTGCGCGGCGTGCGCCGGGCTCCGTATGCAGCGGCGCGATCCGCAGCTCGTGGAATTCGGCCGCGGCCGGCTCGCCTTCCGGATACAGCGCACGTGCCGAGAAGCGGCCGTTCGAGCTGACGACGCGCGACGCGCGCTCGGCCGCCAGGTGCTCGAAACCGTTCACCGCATGGCGCCGCAGGAACGCGGCGACCGACACTTTCAGCGCCGCGGCGATCTTGCAGAGCACCTTGATCGACGGCACGCTGCGCGCCGATTCGATCTGCGCGAGCATCGCCCGCGACACGCCGGACAGCCGCGCGAGCGCATCGAGCGACAGTTGCCGCTCGGCGCGCAAGCGCGCGAGGTTCACGCCGACGACCTGCTCGAGCGCGTCGAGCGATGCGGACGCGCGCAAGTCGGCGCCATTGCCGGACTCGAAGGAAGACACGTCGCGCACGAGCGCCAGGGATGAAGACATAGCATTGCCTCCGGGCCGCCGCGCGGCCCTGCGTAGGGGGTAAGCCGGAATCGGAATCGGGTTGCGCCGGTCGTGGCGCGTATCGAAACGCTATCACCCGGCCTTGCACGGGCAAACGAAGTTATCTTCACACCGTTATCAGCATCGCGGAGGAATGCGTTTCTCGCGAACCTTTTCCTGCCGCTATGGCGTCGCGCTCGGCGCGCCGTGGCGGCGTTCACTGCGCCGCCGGCGCCGCGCCGCGCGCCGGGCCGCGCGCGTCGAGCCGCATCGCGAGCCACGTGACGACCAGCGCCGCGAACGTCACCGCGACCGCGACCCACGGCAGCGCATCGAGCGCGAAGCCGTGCTCCAGCGCGAGGCCGCCGAGCCACGCGCCGCCCGCATTGCCGACGTTGAACGCGCCGATGTTCAGCGTCGACGCGAGATGCGGCGCGCTCGCGGCCTTTTCGACCACGCGCGCCTGCAGCGGCGGCACCGTCGCGAACGCGGCGATCCCCCAGACGAACACGGTGACGGCGGCCGCGACCGGCAGGTGGCTCGTCTTCGCGAATACGGCCATCACGGCCATCAGCGCGACGAGGATCGCGATCAGCGACGGCATCAGCGCGCGATCGGCCAGCTTGCCGCCGATCGTATTGCCGATCGTCAGCCCCGCGCCGAACAGCACGAGGATCAGCGCGACCGCGCGCGGCGAGTAGCCCGACACGGCCTCGAGGATCGGCGCGATGTACGTGAACACGACGAACACGCCGCCGAAGCCGAGCACGGTCATCAGCAGCGCGAGCCACACCTGCGGCTCCTTCAGCACGCGCACTTCATGGCCGAGGCCGACCGGCCCGCTGTCGTGACGGTTCGGCACCAGCGCGGCCACGCCGCCGAGCGCGAGCACGCCGAGCGCGGCGACGATCCAGAACGACGCGCGCCAGCCGAGCACCTGGCCGACGAACGTGCCGAACGGCACGCCGAGCACGTTCGACAGCGTGAGCCCGGTGAACATCAGCGCGATCGCGCTCGCGCGCTTGTCGGCCGGCACGAGCGACGCGGCGACCACCGCGCCGATCCCGAAGAACGACCCGTGCGCGAACGACGTGACGACGCGCGCGACCATCAGCATCGCGTAGCCGGACGCCGTCGCGCACAGCACGTTGCCGACGATGAAGATCGCCATCAGCAACTGCAGCGCGGCCTTGCGCGGCATGCGGCTCGTCAGCACCGCGAGCAGCGGCGCGCCGACCGCGACGCCGAGCGCGTAGCCGGTGACGAGCAGGCCGGCCGACGGCAGCGACACGGCGAGGTCGTGCGCGACTTCGGGTAGCAGGCCCATGATGATGAATTCGGTGGTGCCGATGGCGAAGGCGCTGATCGCGAGCGCCAGGAGCGGAATGGGCATGACGTTCTCCGGTAGGCGGCGGCCGCGGCGCCGGTTCGGTGCCGCACCGCACAAGAAAGCGGGATGTGCGCGCATTGTCCCGAAGACGCCTATATTTGATAATTGGCGTGGCATTTGAACCATTTTCAAATATTTCTGGAAAATCGCATGGACCGACTGGGCGACATCCGGCTGTTCGTCGAGGCGGCGGAGCTGGGCAGCCTGTCCGCCGCCGGGCGCAAGCTGAACCTCACGCCGGCCGCCGCGAGCGCGCGGCTCGCGAAGCTCGAGGCGAAGATCGCGACGCGGCTGTTCGAACGCTCGACGCGGCAATTGCGGCTCACCGACGAAGGCAAGCTGTATCTGAACTGCTGCCGCCAGGCGCTGCAGGCGCTCGACGACGCGGACGCGATGCTGCAGGAAGGCCGCAACGTCGTGAGCGGCAAGGTGCGGCTGTCGTCGACGTCCGATTTCGGCCGCAATCAGTTGCTCGACTGGCTCGACGAATTCACGACGCAACATCCCGACGTCACGTTCTCGCTGACGGCGTCCGATTCGTCGTCGAACCTGTGGCAGGACGAGATCGATCTCGCGATCCGCTTCGCCGCGCCGCCCGACGGCGCGCTGATCGCCCGCCGGCTCGCGACCAACCGGCGGGTGCTGTGCGCGGCGCCGTCGTTCATCGAACGCCACGGCGTCCCGGCCGATCCGCACGATCTGGCCCGCTTTCCGTGCAACGTGATCACGATCGCGTCGGGCCCGATGAACACCTGGCACTTCACGCGCGGCGACGAAGTGCAGGTTCACACGGTGCCCGTGTCGACCGCGTTCGAGACCAACGACGGCGGGCTCACGCGCGAATGGACGCTGCGCGGCCACGGCATCGCGCTGAAATCGCTGTGGGACATCGCCGACGACGTCCGCGCGGGCCGGCTGCGCGTGCTGCTCCCCGACTGGCGGCACCAGGACGCACCGCTGCACGCGATCTACCACAGCAAGCGCTACATGGCGCCGCGCGTGCGCGTGCTGCTCGACTTTCTCGCCGAACGCTTCGCGCGCGAGGAAGCCGCGCTCGACGACCTGCTGAACGCGTGCCGCTGACGGTCGGCTGACCGTCGTCGCCGTCATCGAGGGGTCGGAACCCGGAAGCCGACGTCGCCTGCCCGCAACCGGCGGCCCATCCGCCGCGGCATGAAAAGCTATAATGGAAGGCTTTCCCGACGGCCTTTCCTCCCGGCTACGCGCGATTCGCGTGCCGCGCACCGCCGTCCCGACTCACCCTTGACGACGCCCCCAGGTCAACCACTGCGAACGGCGAATCCCCATGACCAAGAAAGTTTACGTAAAGACCTTCGGCTGCCAGATGAACGAGTACGACTCGGACAAGATGGTGGACGTGCTCAACGCGGCCGAAGGCCTCGAAAAGACCGACACGCCGGAAGACGCGGACATCATCCTGTTCAACACGTGCTCGGTGCGCGAGAAGGCGCAGGAAAAAGTGTTCTCCGATCTCGGCCGCGTGCGCGAGCTGAAGGAAGCGAAGCCGGGCCTGCTGATCGGCGTCGGCGGCTGCGTCGCGAGCCAGGAAGGCGCGTCGATCGTGTCGCGCGCGCCGTACGTCGACCTCGTGTTCGGCCCGCAGACCCTGCACCGCCTGCCGCAGATGATCGACGCGCGCCGCGAGAGCGGCCGCGCGCAGGTCGACATCACGTTCCCCGAAATCGAGAAGTTCGACCACCTGCCGCCCGCGCGCGTCGAGGGGCCGAGCGCGTTCGTGTCGATCATGGAAGGCTGCTCGAAGTACTGCAGCTACTGCGTGGTGCCGTACACGCGCGGCGATGAAGTGTCGCGCCCGCTCGACGACGTGCTGACCGAAGTGGCCGGCCTCGCCGACCAGGGCGTGCGCGAAGTCACGCTGCTCGGCCAGAACGTGAACGCCTATCGCGGTGCACTGACGGCCGGCTCGTCGGAAATCGCCGATTTCGCGACGCTGATCGAATACGTCGCCGACATCCCCGGCATCGAGCGGATCCGCTACACGACGTCGCATCCGAAGGAATTCACGCAGCGCCTGATCGACACGTACGCGAAGGTGCCGAAGCTCGTGAGCCACCTGCACCTGCCGGTCCAGCACGGTTCCGACCGCATCCTGATGGCGATGAAGCGCGGCTACACGGTGCTCGAATACAAGTCGGTGATCCGCAAGCTGCGCGCGATCCGCCCCGACCTGTCGCTGTCGACCGACATGATCGTCGGCTTCCCCGGCGAGACCGAGGAGGATTTCGACAAGATGATGGCGCTCGTGCACGACATGCGCTACGACACGAGCTTCTCGTTCATCTACAGCCCGCGCCCCGGCACGCCGGCCGCGAACCTCGCCGACGACACGCCGCGCGAGGTCAAGCTCAAACGCCTGCAACACCTGCAGGCGACGATCGAGGAAAACGTCGCGCGCATCAGCCAGTCGATGGTCGGGAAGGTCGAGCGGATCCTCGTCGAGGGCCCGTCGCGCAAGGACCCGAACGAGCTCGCGGGCCGCACCGAGAACAATCGGGTCGTGAATTTCCCGGCGCCGCTCGCGTCGCACCCGCGCCTGATCGGCCAGATGATCGACGTAAAGATCAACCATGCGTACCCGCACTCGCTGCGCGGCGAGCTCGTGCTCGTCAGCGACGACGCGAGCACGGCCACCCACTGACCGACCGACGCCCGACAGGAGCCCGACGCTACTTTGAAGACCGTCCAAGCACTGGAATTCACCGCCCCGCGCGACGACAACGCGCGCCTCGCCAACCTCTGCGGCCCGCTCGACGAAAACCTGCGGCAGATCGAACAGGCGCTCGACGTGACGCTCGCGCGGCGCGGCCACCGGATCACGATTCGCGGGCGCGGCGCCAAGCTCGCGCTCGCCGCGCTCGAAAACTTCTACAACCGCGCGCGCGATCCGCTGTCGGTCGACGACATCCAGCTCGCGCTGGTCGAAGTGCGCCACACGGCCGGCAACGGCCGCCAGGACACGCTCGACGTGCGCTTTCGCGGCGATCCCGACCATCCGTTCGACGAACCGGTCGTGCAGCTCGACGCCAGCGAGCCGGACGAAGAGCCGGGGCCGAAGCTCTACACGCGGCGCGCCGACCTGCGCGGCCGCACGCCGGCCCAGCGCGAATACCTGAAGCAGATCCTGCAACACGACGTGACGTTCGGCATCGGGCCGGCCGGCACCGGCAAGACCTACCTCGCGGTCGCATGCGCGGTCGACGCGCTCGAGCGCGACCAGGTCAAGCGGATCGTGCTGACGCGCCCGGCCGTCGAGGCCGGCGAGCGGCTCGGCTTCCTGCCCGGCGATCTCGCGCAGAAGGTCGACCCGTACCTGCGGCCGCTGTACGACGCGCTGTACGACCTGCTCGGCTTCGACAAGACGGCCAAGATGTTCGAGCGCCAGATGATCGAGATCGCGCCGCTCGCGTACATGCGCGGCCGCACGCTGAACCACGCGTTCATCATCCTCGACGAGGCGCAGAACACGACGCCCGAGCAGATGAAGATGTTCCTCACGCGGATCGGCTTCGGCTCCAAGGCGGTCGTGACCGGCGACACGAGCCAGGTCGACCTGCCGCGCGGCCACAAGAGCGGCCTCGTCGAGGCGCAGCAGGTGCTCGGCGGCGTGCGCGGCATCGCGCTCACGCGCTTCACGAGCGCCGACGTGGTGCGCCACCCGCTCGTCGCGCGCATCGTCGAGGCGTACGACGAATTCCACGCGCAGCATCAGGACGGCTGAGCGGCGGCCGCCGCGTGCCGCCCCCGGCCTCCCGGCCCGGCCCGCCCGACGGCGCGCCGGGTTTTTTTGCCCGTGCGCGGCCCGGCCGAATTCGGGCGCGATCGGCCATTTGGTGTATCCTCGACGCGTCCCAATCGCCTCACGCGTCATGAAATCCTCCCGTTCCCGCAAGTCCGGCCGCGCCCAGTCCGTCGCGTCCGAATCCCCCCGCCTTTCGCTGTTCGACGCGAAGGGCAAGGCCCGGACCGTCAACGCGCAAGGGCTGCGGATCGACTTCCCGGACGGCCGCAGCCTGATGTTCGACCTGTCGGGCAGCTCGGGCGACGCGGCTGTCGCGATCGTCGCGCAGCACAACGACCCGGCGATGCGCGCGAAGCTCGCGCTGCAGCCCGAGCACTACGACAGCGTGACGCTGCACGTCGGCGCCGAATTCGCGCCGCGCGAGGACGACCCCGAAGACGAACCGCGCGCGCTGGAACTCGACTTGTCCGTCCAGTACGGCGACGAGATCACGAGCGACGTGCGCAAGGCGCTGCCCAAGCGCAAGCTGATCGCCGAATGGCTCGAGCCGGCGCTGTTCGCGAGCGCGCAGCTCACCGTGCGCTTCGTCGGCGAAAACGAAGGCCGTACGCTGAACGCCGGCTACCGCCACAAGGACTATCCGACCAACGTGCTGACCTTCGCGTACGACCCGGCGCCCGACGGCACCGTGATCGGCGACCTCGTGCTGTGCTGCCCGGTCGTCGAGAAGGAAGCGCACGATCAAGACAAGCCGCTCGCGGCCCATTACGCGCACCTGCTGGTGCACGGCGCGCTGCACGCGCAGGGCTACGACCACGAGACGAGCGACGAGGACGCGGCCGAAATGGAAGCGCTCGAAGTCGACATCCTCGCGAAACTGGGTTTCCCGAACCCGTACCGGTAAGCCGTCCGCACGATGCGTCACGCCGCGATGCTGCCGCCCGCCTACCCGCCGTCGATCGGCGAAGGCCGTCTGCTGACCGAAGACGAGCTCGCGGCATCGCTCGCACACACGATGCGCGACTGGGACGGCCGGCAGGATCTCTGGCTGTTCGGCTATGGCTCGCTGATCTGGAACCCCGGGCTGCCGACCGTCGCCGCCGTGCGCGGCAAGGTGCACGGCTACCATCGCGGGCTCTACCTGTGGTCGCGCGTGAACCGCGGCACGCCCGAACGGCCGGGCCTCGTGCTCGCGCTCGATCGCGGCGGCTCGTGCTCGGGCATCGCGTTCCGGCTTTCCGGCCCGACCGCGCAGCCGCATCTCGAGACATTGTGGAAACGCGAGATGCCGATGGGCTCGTACCGGCCCGCGTGGCTGCCGTGCTCGCTCGAGACCGGCGAACGCGTGAACGCGCTCGCGTTCGTGATGCGCCGCGACGCACCGACCTATACGGGCAAGCTGACCGACGCCGTCGTGAAGGAAGTGTTCGGCTGCGCGGCCGGCCGCTACGGCACGACGCTCGACTACGTGAGCCGCACGGTCGACGCGCTGCGCGCGAGCGGCATCCCCGACCGCGCGCTGGAAGGGTTGCTGGCGCGATGCCGGTGATCCGACACCGCGCCGCCCGCGCACCCGCACGAGGACACCGCCAATGAAACCGTCACACTGGTCGCGTTGCAGGATCGCCGTGCTGCTCGTCGCCGCGAGCGTCGCGCTGTCCGGCTGCGGGATACTCGGCTGCGGCGGCGCCGCGACCAACGGCGCGGCCGCCGGCGGCTGCTCGGCCGGCATGCGGTTCTGAGCGGCGCGCCGGCGGCGCCCGCCTGCGGCAGAATGCCGCCGTCCGGCCGCGCCGCCGGTCCCGCCACCGTTTTTTGGCCGCCGCGCCCCGCCGCTCCTTTCTGCGATAGGATGGACCCGACGACGACGTCGCGCCCGGCGCGGCCGTCCGCGAGCGGGGCCCGCGCGAGCCGCCCGCCCTGGCCGTGCGGCCGGGGTGACACGGTCGCGTCGTGCCCTTGGTGTATCCTTGCCTACTCCGTGACCGCGCGCCCCGGCATGACCCGGGCGCACCACCATGAACGATTCGTATCCCAGTCGTAAGCCAACCGACAAACCGCAAGAAAAGCGCTCGCTGCTCGAGCGCCTGACCGACTTCATCTCGCCCGAGCCCGAATCCCGCGGCGAGCTGCTGGAAATCCTCCAGGACGCCCACGAACGCAACCTGATCGACGCCGATTCGCTGTCGATGATCGAAGGCGTGTTCCAGGTGTCCGATCTGTGCGCGCGCGACATCATGGTGCCGCGCGCGCAGATGGACGCGATCAACATCGCCGACAAGCCCGAGGATTTCATCCCGTTCGTCCTGGAAAAGGCGCACTCGCGCTACCCCGTGTACGAGGAGAACCGCGACAACGTGATCGGCGTGCTGCTCGCGAAGGATCTGCTGCGCTTCTACGCCGAGGAGGAGTTCGACGTGCGCGGGATGCTGCGCCCGGCCGTGTTCATTCCGGAATCGAAGCGCCTGAACGTGCTGCTGCACGACTTCCGCGTGAACCGCAACCACCTGGCGATCGTCGTCGACGAATACGGCGGCGTCGCGGGCCTGATCACGATCGAGGACGTGCTCGAACAGATCGTCGGCGACATCGAGGACGAATACGACTTCGACGAGGAAGCCGGCAACATCATCGCGGGGCCGGACGGCCGCTACCGCGTGCGCGCGCTGACCGAGATCGAACAGTTCAACGAGACGTTCGGCACCGATTTTCCCGACGACGAGGTCGACACGATCGGCGGGCTGATCACCCATCATTTCGGACGCGTGCCGCACCGCGGCGAGAAGCTGCAGCTCGGCAACCTCGTGTTCGAGATCCAGCGCGGCGATGCGCGCCAGGTTCATGTGCTGCTGGTGCGCCGCAACCCGCTCGCCAGCCGTCGCGCCGAAACCTCGCACGAAGACTGACCGCTCCGCGCCAGCCGCGCTTCCTTCAACCGCTCGCCCACTTCCGCTTCACATGGACGATCCGATCCCGTCCCGCCCGGCTGGCGGCCTTCTCGCGCCGGCCCCCGGCCGCGCGCTGCCGCGCTGGCACTATCCGGCCGCGCTGCTCGCCGGCGCGGCCAATACGCTCACCTTCGCGCCCACGCCGCATGGCGGCTGGCTGCAGCTCGTCGTATTCGTCTGGTTTTTCGCGCAACTGACGCGCACGTCGAGCTGGCGCGGCGCCGCGCTCACCGGCGGCGCGTTCGGCTTCGGCAACTTCATCACCGGCGTCTGGTGGCTCTACATCAGCATGCACGTGTACGGCGAGATGGCCGCGCCGCTCGCCGGCGGCGCGCTCGTGCTGTTCTCGCTGTACCTGGCGCTGTATCCGGCGTTCTCGGCCGGGCTGTGGTCGTTCTGCGCGGGCCATGCGTGGCACCGCCGCGAGCCCGACCCGCGGCCGTTCTCGCCGACCTGGCACGGCGCGTTTGCGTTCGCCAGCGCGTGGGCGCTCGGCGAATGGCTGCGCGGCACCGTGTTCACCGGCTTTCCGTGGCTCGGCAGCGGCTATCCGCAGGTCGACGGCCCGTTCGCGGGCTTCGCGCCGGTGGTCGGCGTGTACGGGATCGCGTGGGTGCTCGCGCTGTTCGCCGCGCTGGTCGTGCAGGCGCTCGCCGCCGCGCGCCCGTCGCCGGTGCGTGACGGCGCAGCCAGCGCATCGGGCGGCAACGCCCGCGTGCGCATCGCCGCGCCGGCCGGCATCGCGCTCGCGCTCGTCGCGGCCGGCCTCGGGCTGTCGCAGGTCACGTGGACCGTGCCCGCGAACGCGCCGCTCACCGTGCGGCTGCTGCAGGGCAACGTGAAGCAGGACATCAAGTTCGAGCAGGAAGGCATCGACGCGGCGATCAAGATGTACCAGCAGATGATCGTCGAGAAGCCGGCCGACCTGATCGTCACGCCCGAGACCGCGATCGCGGTGATGATCCAGGAACTGCCCGAGCCGTTCGCCGCCGCGATCCGCAAGTTCAGCGACACGACCGGTTCGGCCGTGCTGTTCGGCGCGGTCGGCGCGTCGGTGACCGAGGACGGCCACTACGTCGACTACACGAACAGCCTGTACGGCGTGACGCCGAATTCGCGCGACATCTATCACTACGACAAGCATCACCTCGTGCCCTTCGGCGAGTTCATTCCGTGGGGCTTCCGGTGGTTCGTCAACCTGATGAAGATGCCGCTCGGCGACTTCGCGCGCGGTGCGCCGGTGCAGAAGCCGTTCCTCGTGCACAACCAGCCGGTGATGGCCGACATCTGCTACGAGGACTTGTTCGGCGAGGAAATCGCCGCGACGATCCGCGACAACCCGCAGCCGCCCGGCGTGCTCGTCAACGTGACGAACCTCGCGTGGTTCGGCGACACGATCGCGCTCGACCAGCATCTGCAGATCGCGCGGATGCGCTCGCTCGAAACGGGCCGGCCGATGCTGCGCTCGACCAACACCGGGATGACGGCCGCGATCGACGCGCACGGCCGCGTGCTCGGCCAGTTGAAGCCGTTCACGATCGGCTCGCTCGACGTGCGGATCGAAGGCACGAGCGGCTTCACGCCGTACGTGACGAGCGGCAACAACATCGTGCTCGCGGTGTCGTTCGTGCTGCTCGCGTTCGGCTTCACGTTCGGGCCTGGGCTGCGCCGCCGCAACGGCCGGCAGCAGCACGGCGGCGACGAAGCGGCATGACGCAACGGGCCGCCGCCGCGCACGGCGGCGGCCCGTGACCGCGAACCGGCCGGCCGTTCAGGCCTGCCGGGACGATCGATCCGATTGCGCCGGCTGCGCGGCGAGGCCCCGCAGGTCGCGGCTCACGTCCTCCATCACCGGCGCCCACGCGCCGAACGTCGGCTGCCGGTACAACGTCGCGGTCGGATACCACGGGCTGTCCCGGCGATCGAGCAGCCACGGCCAGTGCGGATTCACGTCGAGCAGCACCCAGGTGCGCGCGCCGAGCGCGCCGGCCAGGTGCGCGACCGACGTGCACACGGTGATCACGAGATCCAGCGCGCCGATGAATGCGGCCGTATCGTCGAAGCTCTTCAATTCGTCGGTGTAGTCTTCGATCGCGAAACCGGCCGCGCGCGCGGCGGCGACGTCCGCGTCCGCCCCCGGCTGCAGCGAATAAAACGTGACGCCGTCGATGCCGCGAAACGCGTCGGCGTAGCGTTCGAGCCCGACGCGCCGGAACGGATTGCGCTGGTGGCCCGCGCTGCCCGTCCACACGAGCCCGACCTTCAGCCGGCCGTCGCCCGCGAGCCGCGCGCGCCATGCGTCGCGGGCGCCCGGCTCGGCCCGCAGGTACGGCACCGACGCCGCGAGCGTCGACGCTTCCATGCCGAGCATCAGCGGCACGCCGATCAGCGGCACTTCGTAATCGAACGCCGGCAGCGCGTCGACGCCGCCGCCCGCGCCGAACACGTCCGCATGCGCACCGAGGCTGCGCTGCATCAGCGCGCCGAGCGCCGGAAACGTATTCCACGCGAGCCGGCCGCCCTCGCGATGCACGCGTTCGGCGAGCGGCACGACGAAGCGGCAGAACTGCAGCACGTCGCCGAGCCCCTGCTCGCCCCACACCAGCAGCGTCTTGCCGGCAAGCGGCTCGCCCTGCCAGCGCGGGCCCGGCAGCGCCGGCCGGCGGCCGCGCAACTCGCCCGCGCCGTCCCAGCGCGCCTCGTGGCCGCGCCAGCCGGCCGCGTAGTTGCCGCGCACGAGCTGGATGATCGCGAGATTGAAGCGGAACGACGCGTCGTCGGGCGCGAGCTCGCACGCGCGCGCCGCATGGCGCTCGGCGTCGTCCCAGCGCTGCGCCTCCTTCATCGCCATCGCGACGTTGTTCATCGCGAGCGCGTTGTCGGGTGCGAGATCGGCGAGCCGCGCGGCGCTCGCGAGCGCACCGTCCAGGTCGTGCATCGCGATCCGCGCGACGACGAGATTGATCCACGCCTGCACGTCCTGCGGATCGTGCTTCACGGCCGCGTCGAGCAGCGCGATCTCTTCCGCGCGGTCGCCGCCCGACAGCCGCAGCGCGATCGCGAGGTTGTTGCGCAGCGACGGCCAGCCGGCGTCGATGGCGAGCGCCGCGCGGTACGGCGCGACCGCCTGCGCGTGATGGCCGGCCATCTGCAGCACGTAGCCGTGGTTGAAGTGCGTGGCCGCGCCCGGCTGCACGCGCGCCGCGCATTCGGCGAGCGCGAGCGCGTCGGCCGGGCGCTGCCGGGCAACGAGCGCGGTCGTGAGCCGCACCAGCGAGTCGGCATCGACCGCATGCAGATGGGCGGCGGCGGCCAGCCAAAGATCGTGCGCGGGGCGCTCGCCGCGCGCCTGCGCGTCGGCGGCCTGCCCGAGCAGCGCGAGGAACGGCGGAAGCAACGGAATCAGAATGTCGGTCGGTTCGTTCATGCAATCGGCATCGGCAAGCGGGTGACGCGGCGCGCATCGCACGCGCCGCAATACGCGCATCTTAACGCCCGCGCGAGGCGCCGCGGCCCGCGCGCGTGCGCACCGGTGCGCGGGCCGCCGGAACGGTGCGGCGATGCCCGCATCCGGCTTCCGGCCGCATCCGCTCGCCGATCCGGTAAAATTACGCGTTTCTGCACACTAACAAGCCGCGCCGCCGCGCGAGCCGACCCTCCGGGCCCGCCCGGAGCGCCGTCCGCAACGGAGCGCCAGCGCCACGAAGGCTCTTCATGCTTACGTTTCAGCAAATCATCCTGACGCTGCAGTCCTACTGGGACAAGCAGGGTTGCGCCCTGCTCCAGCCCATCGACATGGAAGTCGGCGCGGGTACGTCGCACGTCCACACGTTCCTGCGCGCGGTCGGCCCCGAGCCGTGGCGCGCCGCGTACGTGCAGCCGTCGCGCCGCCCGAAGGACGGCCGCTACGGCGAAAACCCGAACCGCCTGCAGCACTACTACCAGTACCAGGTCGTGCTCAAGCCGGCGCCGGAAAACATCCTCGACCTGTACCTCGGCTCGCTCGAGGCGCTCGGCTTCGACCTGAAGCAGAACGACGTGCGCTTCGTCGAGGACGACTGGGAAAACCCGACGCTCGGCGCGTGGGGCCTCGGCTGGGAAGTGTGGCTGAACGGGATGGAAGTCACGCAGTTCACGTATTTCCAGGAAGTCGGCGGCCTCGAATGCAAGCCGGTGCTCGGCGAGATCACGTACGGCCTCGAGCGCCTGGCGATGTACCTGCAGAAGGTCGAGAACGTGTACGACCTCGTGTGGACCGAGTGGGAAGAGCAAGGCCCGAACGGCCCCGAGCTGCGCCGCCTGTCGTATGGCGACGTGTACCACCAGAACGAGGTCGAACAGTCGACCTACAACTTCGAGCATGCGAACGTCGACCTGCTGTTCACGTTCTTCAACAGCTACGAAGCGGAAGCGAAGAAGATGATCGACGCGCAGCTCGCGCTGCCCGCGTACGAGCTCGTGCTGAAAGCCGGCCACACGTTCAACCTGCTCGACGCGCGCGGCGCGATCTCGGTCACCGAGCGGGCAGCGTACATCGGCCGCATCCGCGCGCTGTCGCGTCTCGTCGCGCAGGCTTACTACGACTCGCGCGAGAAGCTCGGCTTCCCGATGCTCGGCAACCCGCCGGGCGTGCCGGGCCTCACCACCGACGCCCAGGATGCCGCGCAGCCGGCATGGGCGCCGCCGCTCAAGGTCGAACGCAAGATCGATCAGGACTGACGAGACGAGATTTATTCCAGACATGACGCACAATCATCCCGCCCCCCTGCTCGTCGAACTGCTGACCGAAGAGCTGCCGCCGAAGGCCCTCGCGCGCCTCGGCGACGCATTCGCCGAAGGTATCGCACAACGCCTCGCCGCGCGCGACCTCGTCGAAGGCGAACTCGTGTTCGAACGCTACGCGACGCCGCGCCGGCTCGCCGTCGTCGTGCAGAACGTACGCGCCGTCGCGCCCGACAGACAGGTCCGCGAAAAGGTCCTGCCCGTGTCGGTCGCGCTCGACGCGCAAGGCAAGCCGACGGCTCCGCTCGCGAAGAAGCTCGCGGCGCTCGGCCACCCGAATCTGTCGATCGCCGATCTCGAGCGCGCGCAGGACGGCAAGGCCGAAGCGTTCTTCATCAACTACTCGGCGGCCGGCGCCACGCTCGCCGACGGCCTGCAGGCCGCGCTCGACGAAGCGCTCGCGAAGCTGCCGATCCCGAAATTCATGACGTACCAGCGCCCGGACGGCACGGACGTGAAGTTCGTGCGCCCGGTGCATCGCCTGACGGTGCTGCACGACGACCGCGTGGTGCCCGTCACCGCGTTCGGCGTCGATGCCGGCGACACCACGCTCGGCCACCGCTTCCTGTCCGACGGCCTCGTCGCGATCCAGCATGCGCGCGCGTACGCCGACACGCTGCGCGACAAGGGCCGCGTGATCGCGCACTTCGCCGATCGTCGCGAAACGATCCGCACGCAACTGAACGAACATGCGAACGGCGACACGGTCGTGATGCCCGAGTCGCTGCTCGACGAAGTGACGTCGCTGGTCGAATGGCCGGTCGTCTACCCGTGCCGCTTCGAGGACGAATTCCTGCAGGTGCCGCAGGAATGCCTGATCCTCACGATGCAGACGAACCAGAAGTATTTCGCGCTGACCGACGTCGCCGGCAAGCTGCGCTCGCGCTTCCTGATCGTGTCGAACATCGAGACGAAGACGCCGGGCGAGATCGTCGAAGGCAACGAGCGCGTCGTGCGCCCGCGCCTGGCCGACGCGAAGTTCTTCTTCGAGCAGGACAAGAAGAAGCCGCTCGCCGATCGCGTGCCGCAGCTCGCCAACGTCGTCTATCACAACAAGCTCGGTTCGGCGCTCGCGCGCGTCGAGCGCCTCGAGGCGCTGGCGGGCGAGATCGCCCCGGCGATCGGCGCCGATCCCGCGCACGCGAAGCGCGCCGCGCGCCTCGCGAAGGCCGACCTGCTGACCGACATGGTCGGCGAGTTCCCGGAACTGCAGGGCACGATGGGCACGTACTACGCGCGCCACGACGGCGAAGCCGACGACGTCGCCCTCGCGTGCGCCGAGCACTACCAGCCGCGCTTTTCCGGCGACGCGCTGCCGACCACGCCGGTGTCGACCGCCGTCGCGCTCGCCGACAAGCTCGAAACGATCGTCGGCATCTGGGGCATCGGCCTCGCGCCGACGGGCGAGAAGGATCCGTTCGCGCTGCGCCGCCACGCGCTCGGCGTGCTGCGCCTGCTGCTCGAAAAGCAGTTGCCGCTCGATCTCGTGTCGCTGCTGCGCACGGCCCATGCACGCTTCGACGGCGTGCCGGGCGTCGCCGAATCGACCGACGCGATCTTCGCGTTCTTCATGGATCGCCTGCGCGGCCTGCTGCGCGAGCGCGGCTATTCGGCCGGCGAAATCGACGCGGTGCTGAGCCTGAACCCGACGCGCATCGACGATCTCGTCGCGCGCCTCGACGCGGTGCGCGAATTCACGCGCCTCGCGGAAGCCGAAGCGCTCGCGGCCGCGAACAAGCGGATCTCGAACATCCTGAAGAAGTCGGAAGGCGGCGCGAACGGCGCGGTGCAGCCGACGCTGCTCGTCGAGGCCGCGGAAAAGGCGCTGCACGAGCAGCTCGCGGCCGTCACGCCGCACGTGCAGTCGCAGCTCGAGGCGCGTGCGTACACGGGCGCGCTGTCGGCGCTCGCCGCGCTGCGCGCGCCGGTCGACACGTTCTTCAACGACGTGATGGTCAACGCGGAAGATCCTGCCCTGCGCGCGAACCGTCTCGCGCTGCTGTCCGCGCTGCACCAGCAGATGAACTGCGTCGCCGACATCTCGAAGCTCGCCGCATAAGGGCCGCACGATGCCGACCAGCCCCAACCGAAAGCTCGTCGTCCTCGACCGGGACGGTGTGATCAACGTCGATTCGGACGCGTTCATCAAGACGCCCGACGAATGGATCGCGCTGCCCGGCAGCTTCGAGGCGATCGCCCGGCTCAACCACGCGGGCTACCGCGTGGTCGTCGCGACCAACCAGTCCGGCATCGGTCGCGGGCTGTTCGACATGGCCGCGCTCAACGAGATGCACCTGAAGATGCATCGCGCGGCGGCTGCCGTCGGCGCGCGCATCGACGCGGTGTTCTTCTGCCCGCACACGGCCGAGGATCACTGCGACTGCCGCAAGCCGAAACCCGGCATGATGCAGATGATCGCCGAGCGCTTCGAGATCGATCCCGATCACACGCCGGTCGTCGGCGATTCGCTGCGCGACCTGCTCGCCGGCGTCGCGGTCGGCTTCCAGCCGCACCTCGTGCTGACCGGCAAGGGCAAGAAGACGCTCGCCGCGGGCAACCTGCCGCCCGGCACGAAGGTCCACGACGACCTGCGCGCGTTCGCGCTCGATTTTCTTTCACACGAACACGAGTGATGCGGCTGCCGCGCGCATCCTCCCCAACGCCAGACTCACGCCGATGCGCTTCGTTCGCTCCCTGCTGCTGCTGATCTACTTCATCCTGTACACGGTGCCGTACGCCACCGCGTGCTTCATCGCGTTCCCGTTCATGCGCCCCGACGCGCGCTACTGGATGGCGGCCGGCTGGTGCAAGTCGACGCTGTGGGTCGTGCGCTGGCTGAACGGCATCCGCTACCGGATCGAAGGGATGGAGAACCTGCCCGACGGCCCGGCCGTGCTGCTGTCGAAGCACCAATCCGCGTGGGAGACGCTCGCGTTTCCGGCGCTGATGCCCAAGCCGCTCTGCTACGTGTTCAAGCGCGAGCTGCTGTACGTGCCGTTCTTCGGCTGGGCGCTCGGGCTGCTGCACATGGTCAACATCAACCGCAAGGAAGGCAAGAACGCGTTCAATTCGGTGATCCGCCAGGGCAAGAAGCGCCTGTCGGAAGGCGCATGGATGATCATGTTCCCCGAAGGCACGCGCACGCCGGTCGGCAAGCAGGGCAAGTACAAGACGGGCGGCGCGCGCTTCGCGATCGAAACCGGCACGCCGGTCGTGCCGATCGCGCACAATGCAGGTCGTGTGTGGCCGCGCAACTCGTTCACGAAATTCCCGGGCGTCGTCACCGTGTCGATCGGCAAGCCGATTCCGGTCGAAGGCAAGACGCCCGACGTATTGAACTCGCAGGTCGAAGCCTGGATCGAAGCGGAAATGCGCCGCATCGATCCCGATGCGTATCGTCAGGCGGGCAACGCCGGCACACGCGATGCCGCGCGCGCCTGACGCCCCGGATTGCAGCCGTTGCGTACGACAAAAAGAAGCGAACTGATGAAACAGCGTCCGCGGCCACGGCCTGCCGTCGTGGCCCTCGATCATCGCCAGATGGACCTGCCGCTCTTCGACGGGCCGGCCGCGCCGCCGTCGGCGCCCGCCGCCCCGCCGGCGCCACCCGACATCGCCGCCCCTGCCGCGCCGCTCGATCCCGGTCCGGCGCCCGATCGCTCGCGCGTGCGCACGTTCGCGCTCGACAGCCGCGTGCTCGAATACCGGCTCAAGCGCTCGGCGCGCCGCACGATCGGCTTCACGATCGACGGCAGCGGGCTGTCGATCACCGCGCCGCGCTGGGTCACGCTCGCCGACATCGAGGCGGCGATCGCCGAGAAGCAGCGCTGGATCTTCGCGAAGCTCGCGGAATGGAAGACGCGCACCGAGCAACGCGCGCTGCCGCAGATAGACTGGCGTGACGGCGCGCAACTGCCGTATCTGGGCAAGACGGTGACGATCGCGCTCGGCGCGGGCGCCGTCGCGTTCGATGCCGACGCGCTGCGGCTGTCGCTGCCGCTGCCCGTGCAGGCCGACATGCAGCAGATCAAGGACCGCGTGCAGGGCTGGCTGCAGGGCGAAGCGAAACGCATCTTCGGCGAACGCCTCGCGGTCTATGCGGAAAAGCTCGGCGTCACGTATTCGATGTATGCGCTGTCGTCGGCCGCGACGCGTTGGGGCAGTTGCTCGAGCGACGGCAAGATCCGCCTGAACTGGCGGCTGATTCATTTCCCGATGTCGATCATCGACTACGTCGTCGCGCACGAGCTGTCGCACCTGCGCGAGATGAACCACAGCCCGGCCTTCTGGCAGACCGTCGAATCGATCTTCCCCGAGTTCCGCGAAGCGCGGCACACGCTCAAGCATCACCCGCCCGAGCTGCTGCCGTCGCTCTGACGCGCACGGCTTCGCCGCCAACGAAAAAGGGCGATGCGGATTACCCCGCATCGCCCTTTTTCGTTGGTGCGGCGCACATCGCACGCCGCGGCCCGGTTCATCCCGCGCTTACTTCTTCTGGATGAACTCGATCTTGTAGCCGTCCGGATCCTCGACGAACGCGATCACGGTCGTGCCGTGCTTCATCGGGCCCGCCTCGCGCGTGACCTTGCCGCCTTGCGCCTTGATCTTCTCGCAGGCCGCGTACGCATCGTCGACCGCCACCGCCAGATGGCCGAAGCCATTGCCGAGATCGTAGGACGGCGTGTCCCAGTTGTGGGTCAGCTCGATCACGGTGCCCGTGCGCTCGTCTTCGTAGCCGACGAACGCGAGCGTGAACTTGCCTTCCGGATAGTCCTCGCGACGCAGCAGCTTCATGCCGAGCAATTCGGTGTAGAACTTGATCGAGCGGTCGAGATCGCCGACTCGCAGCATCGTATGCAGCAAACGCATGTGTTGTACTCCTGTGGGGACTTTCCAGAACCGGAAATTCTACCGGAGTCGGGTGAATCGCGCCGGGGACGGCTGGCCGGCGCGCGCCCGGGCGGTGCAGCGGCTGAGCCGCACGAGCACGAGCGAGCGCCGCGGCGGGAAACAGCACGATCCGACTCACCCGGCCACCGCGTCGATCGGGTAACATCCTTCCACTTCGCACCAAAATCGGGCACGCGTGCCACCGCCCGACCGCGACCACCCACTCTTCCGTACCGCCACCCTGCCGTGCGAAACCGCCCATCCGAGCGCACCGGACGCGCCGCCCGCCTCACCTCGCCGCCACCGCACCGGACCCGCGAGGCACGTCGATGAGCCCGCTTGCCGCCGCCCCCGTGCGCCGCGCACTCGATACGCGCGCCGTCGGCCTGATGCTGCTGCTGTGCGCGATCTGGGGCTTCCAGCAGGTCGCGATCAAGAGCACGAACGCCGCGATCGCGCCGATGTTCCAGGCCGGGCTGCGCTCGGCGATCGCCACGCTGCTGCTGTGGGGCTGGGCCCGCACGCGCGGCACGCCGCTGTTCCAGGCGGACGGCACGTTCGGCGCGGGCCTCGCGGCCGGTGCGCTGTTCGCCGGCGAATTCGTCTGCGTGTTCTTCGGGCTGACGCTGACGAGCGCGTCGCACATGGCGATCTTCCTGTACACGGCGCCGTGCTTCACCGCGCTCGGCCTGCACCTGTTCGCACCGGGCGAGCGGCTGCAACGCACGCAATGGGCCGGCGTGGGCATCGCATTCGCCGGCATCGCGCTCGCGTTCGCGGACGGCTTCCTGAAGCCGCGCGCGCCCGGCGCGTCCGTGCTGGCCGGGCTCGCCGGCGACGCGCTCGGGATCCTCGGCGGCGCGATGTGGGCCGCGACGACGGTCGTCGTACGCTCGACGGCGCTCGCGCGGGCCAGCGCGAGCAAGACGCTGTTCTATCAGCTCGCGGTATCGGCGGTCGTGCTGGTCGCGCTCGCCGCGCTGTTCGGCCAGATGTCGTTCGCGCACGTGACGCCGATTGCGGTGGCGAGCCTCGCCTACCAGTCGGTGATCGTCGCGTTCGTCAGCTATCTGTCGTGGTTCTGGCTGCTGACGCGCTACAGCGCGTCCCGACTGCCCGTCTTCACGTTCCTGTCGCCGCTGTTCGGCGTCGCGTTCGGCGTGCTGCTGCTCGGTGAATCCGTCGGCTGGCGCTTCATGTCCGCGGCCGCGCTCGTGCTGACCGGCATCGCGCTCGTCAACGCGCCGCCGCGCCGGCGGGCGTGACGACCGGACCGGCGCAAGAAGACGCGCGGGCAATAAAAAAGCTGCCCGTCGGGCAGCCTCGTCGATACAGCCGATGAGCGGCTCGCGCCACGCGCATCATCCGGCCTTGCGCACCGCCGCCAGCGCCTGCGCGACGCCGACGTATTCGGCCACGCTCACGTCCTCCGCGCGGCGCGCGAGATCGAAGCCGAGCGCATCGAAATCGATCGTCTCGCGGTAGTCGCCGAGCGTATTGCGCAGCATCTTGCGGCGCTGCGAGAACGCGGCGGTGACGATTTCGCCGAGCAGCACGGGATCGACGTCCGGCAGTTCGTGCGGCTCGTACGGAATCATCCGCACGATCGCCGAATCGACCTTCGGCGGCGGCTGGAACGATTCCGGCGGCACGTCGAGCATCTTCTCCATCACGTAACGGTACTGCAGCATCACCGACAGCCGCGAAAACGCCTTCGTGCCCGGCTCCGCGACCATCCGCTCGACGACTTCGTTCTGCAGCATGAAATGCTGGTCGATGACCGCATCGGCGAACGTCATCAGGTGAAACAGCAGCGGGCTGGAAATGTTGTACGGCAGGTTGCCGACGATCCGCAGCGACGGCTTGTCGCCGGGCGCCGCGAGTGAGCGGAAGTCGAACGCGAGCGCGTCGCCCGCGTGCAGTTCCAGCAGCGCGCCGAAGCGTTGCTGCAGGCGCCCGATCAGATCGCGGTCGAGCTCGACCGCGTGCAGCGGCGACTCGGGCGTCGCGAGGCGCTCGATCAGCGGCTCGGTCAGCGCGCCGAGCCCGGGGCCGATCTCGACCATCCGCTGGCCGCGGGCGGGGCCGATCGTCGCGACGATCGAGTCGATCACGCCGTGATCGACGAGAAAGTTTTGCCCGAAGCGCTTGCGCGCGAAATGGCCTTGGTGCTGTCTGCTGTTCGACATCGACTCAGTAAAACGAAAAATACGACGAAAGGAGTAAGCCGGCGGCGTCAGGCTGCGCGGCGATGGCGCGCCATCGTGACGGCCGTATCGAGCGCGGCGATCATGCTGCCCGGATCCGCGCGGCCCGTGCCGGCCAGATCGAGCGCGGTGCCGTGATCGACCGACGTGCGGATGATCGGCAGCCCGAGCGTCACGTTGATGCCCTCGCCGAACGTCGCGTACTTCAGCACGGGCAGGCCCTGGTCGTGGAACATCGCCAGCACGCAATCGGCATCGGCCAGATGGCGCGGCTGGAACAGCGTGTCGGCCGGATACGGGCCGCGCGCGTCGATGCGTTGCGCGTTCGCGCGGGCCAGCGCCGGTTCGATCACGTCGATCTCCTCGCGGCCGAGATAACCGTTCTCGCCCGCGTGCGGGTTCAGGCCCGTCACGAGGATGCGTGGCGCGGCGAGACCGAAATCGCGCCGCAGGTCGCGATCGATGATCGCGAGCGTCTCGACGAGCCCGTCGATCGTCAGCGCGGCCGATACATCCTTCAGCGGCAGGTGCGTGGTCGCGAGCGCGACGCGCAGCGGCCGGTGGCCGGTGCCGGCCAGCATCATCACGACGCGCGGCGTATGCGTGCGTTCGGCCAGGTATTCGGTATGACCGGTGAACGGCACGCCCGCGTCGTTGATCGTGCTTTTCTGCAGCGGCGCGGTGACGATCGCGTCGTACCGGCCCGCCAGCGCGCCGTCGATCGCCGCGTCGAGCAACCCGAGCACGTACCGCCCGTTCGCCGCGTCCAGCTTGCCCGCCTGCGCGGGCGCGGCCAGCGCGTGATGCGCGACCGACACCTGCGTGCCGCCGGCCAGCGTGGCCGGGTCGGCCCCGACCGCCGCCGCCCGCGCATCGAGCAGCGCCGCATCGCCGAGCACGGTGAAATGCGCGTCGGGCCAGCGCTGCGCGGCGTCACGCAGCGCCTGCACGGTCAGCTCCGGGCCGACCCCCGCGGGTTCGCCGGTCGTGATCGCGATCTGCAGCGCGGGCATGGTCATCCGATGCTCGCTCAGTTCGCCGGGCCGACGCCGCCGATCTTGTACTGCACGTACGACGAATCGCGCAGCTCGCGCAGCCAGTCGGCATACGCCTGTTCGGCCTTGCGCTGGCCGATCGCCTGACGGGCGATGTCCATCTGCTGCTGCACCGACCCTTCCGCTTCACGGCGGCTCAGCACCTGGATCAGGTGGTAGCCGTACTCGGTGCGAATCGGCTGGCTGATCTGGCCGTCCTGCAGGCTGTTCATCGCGCGCTCGAATTCCGGCACGGTCTCGCCCGGGCTGATCCAGCCCAGATCGCCGCCCTGCGACGCCGAGCCGTCCTGCGAGTAGGTGCGCGCGAACTTCGCGAAATCGCCGCCGGCCTCGACCTGGTTGCGGATGTCGCTCAATTGCTGGCGCGCCTGGCCTTCCGACTTGCCTTCGCCGACGCGCAGCAGGATGTGGCGCACGTGCGTCTGCACGATCTTCGGCGCCGCGGCGCTCGCGCCCTGGCTCTGGCGGCGGTCGACGAGGCGCACGATCTCGAAGCCGTCCGGCACGCGGATCAGCGTCGGGTTGACCTGGCCCGGGCGCAGCTTCGACGCGGCGTCGACGACGTCGGCCGGCAGCGCGCTCGGCGACTTGAAGCCGAGATCGCCGCCCTTCTTCGCGTCGTTCGCTTCGGAGTTGTTCTTCGCGAGGCGCTCGAAATCGGCGCCCGACTTCGCCTGCTGCAGCAGCGCTTCGGCCTTCTTCTGCGCGGCTTCGATGTCGGCCTGCGGCGCGTTGGTGGGCGCCTTGATGAAGATGTGCTGGAAGCGCAGGTCCTGCTGCTGCGCCGCGTTCGGCCCGCGCTGGCTCGCGATGTAGTTCGCGACCTCGGCGTCCGACACCGTGATCTTGCCGTCGACTTCGCGCTCACGCAGCTTCGACAGCATCAGCTCGGTACGCGCATCGTTCGTGAAGATGCTCCACGGCACGCCTTGCGCCTCGAGACGCGCGCGATACTGGTCGAGCGTCATCCCGTTCGCCTGCGCGAGACGCTGCAGCGTGGCCTGCACGGTCGCGTCGTCGATGCGGATCCCGTCGTCCTTGGCCTTTTGCACCTGGATACGCTCGAGCACCATCTGGTTCAGCACCTGCGCGCGCAACTGGTCGGCCGGCGGCACCGGCGCGTTCTGCTGCTGCAGCCGGCGCGCGATCAGGCCGACGCGCTGGTCGAGTTCGCGGCCCGTGATCACGTCGTTGTTGACGACCGCGACGACTTCGTCGGCGAGCTGCGCACCTTGCGAACCGAGCGCCTGCGCCGCAGCGGGCGCGGCGGCGAGCAGCGCGGCGGACGCGGCGAGGCTGGACACGACTGCCGCGAAACGAAGGGTTTTCTTCATTGCCACTGAAACTCCATTGAAATCGTGCTGACCGGTGCAGACATTGCCGGCGTTACTCGTAGTTGCTGAAGCGGGACATCGGCGGCGGCGGCGGCGGCAACGGCGTGTAGCCCGGCACCCCGGCGCGGAATGCGGACACGAGGCCGTTGTCGACCGTCGACAAGCCCTTGAGCGTCAGCTGCATCATGAATCGCGTCGACGAGTTCTGCTGTCCCGACGAATTGATGCCGTTCGCGGCCCGCTGCACCCCGACGCCGAGCGCCCAGCAATCCGCGTCGTATTGTAAGCCGACCAGACCGTCGACCACGCGATCTCCGGCGAAGTCGTAGTTGAAGCGGCCGATCGCATACAGGCGGCGCGTGAGCGGCCACTGCGCGGACACCAGGAACTGGTTGATCGGCTGGTTGTCGAGCGTGGTGTTCGTGCGCGTATAGCGGTAGCCGACGTTGATCACGCGGCGCTCGCCCGGGCTGTAGCCGAAACCGATACTCGACTTCACGAGCTGGTTGTTGTTCTGGTTGTACTGGAACGCCGTTTCCGACATGAAGCCCGAGCCGAGCTTCAGCGCGGCGCCGACGATCAGGTCCGAGTGGCGCGCCAGCACGGCGCTCTGCCCGGGCGTCAGCGTGACGCGCTGATCCGCGAAGTAGTACTGCTGCGCGATCACGAAGCGCGCGCGCTCGTCGCCGGTGCGCGGATCGATGAAGCGCGACGTGAGGCCGGCCGTGATCCGGTTCGCGTCGGCGATCCGGTCGTTACCGACGAACGTGTTCGGCTGGTAGATCTCCGCGAGGCCGAAGTCCGATTCCGCGGTGTCGAACAGCGGCGCGTTCGACTGGTCGCGATACGGCGTGTACACGTAGTACAGGCGCGGCTCGAGGGTCTGGATGAAGTCCTGGCCGAACAGGCGCACCGAACGGTCGAAGATCAGGCCCGTGTCGAAGCTCACGGTCGGGATCGACTCGGTGAAGCGCTTCGGACTGTTCGGCGTGGTCGACGACAGGTAGTTCAGGTCGTACGACGCGAAGTGGTACTGGACCTTCGGCACGACGAAGTAGCCGGGCCCGTACACGCCGTACGAAATGTACGGATTGAAGACGATGCGGTCGCCTTCGGTCGCGTCGGCGGTCGTGATGCGGAACCGCGAATAATCGGCTTCCGCGCCGAAGTCGAAGCCGCCGACGTTGTACTTCGTGTACTTCACGTTCAACTGCGGCTCGCGGCTGTACGGCGCGATCGACGGCGGCAGCGTCTGCCAGTGCTGGTAGCGCGCGAGCACCGACCACGGGCCGTTGTTGTACGTAAGGCCGGCTTCCTGCTGGTACAGCGTCTGCGTCCCGTTGATGAACTGGTTCGCCGACCCGAGGTCTTCCGGATACGTGTTGTCCGAGACCTTGTTGTAATAGACGTAGCCGCCGAAACCGCCGCCGAAGTTCTGCTGGTGCTGCCAGTAGATCGCGTAGCGGTTGCGGTGCGCGAGCCGGTCGTCCGGCAGGTAATTGGCCGTGAACGTGCCCGAATACGACGGCGACAGATAGCGGAACGTCGCCTCGGCCATCACGCCGCGCCGCGAGATGATGCGCGGCGTGAGCGTCAGGTCGCGGTTCGGCGCGATGTTGAAGTAGTACGGCAGCGACAGCTCGAAGCCGTTGCTCGAGTTCACCGAGAACGTCGGCGGCAGCAGGCCGCTGCGCCGCTCGCCCGACAGCGGGAACGTCATCCACGGGCTCGCGAAGATCGGCACGCCCTGGAAGAACAGCACGCCGTTGCGCGCGGTGCCCTCATCGGCACCCGTATCGAAGTCGAAGCGGCTGCCCTTGATGTACCACGCGGGATTCGTCGCGCACTGGCATGCGGTGTACGTGCCGTTGACGAACACCGAGCGCTCGTTGTCGACCATGTCGACGCGCTCCGCGCTGCCCGACCCGCCCGTCACGTTGAAGTGATACTTCGGCGCGGTCATGAAGCCCTGGTTCGCCTCGACCTTCAGATGCGCCTCGGGGCCCGCGAACGACGTGCCGCCGTTGATCACCTTGACCTGGCCGTACGCATCGGCCATGTCGGTATCCTGATCGTAGTGGATCGCGTCGGCCTTCACGACGGCATCGCCGCGCCGCAGCTCGGCGGAGCCCTTCGCGGCGAGATCCTGCTCGGCGGTGCCGCTCGTGTGGTCGGCGATCACGAACGCGGCCGGCTTCGCGCCGTCCTTCAGCGGATGATCCTCGAGCTGGGGTGCGAGACGCAGATCCCACGGCGAGTCGAGCGGCTGCGGCTGCGCAGCGGCGCCCGACAGCTGCGCGTACGACACGGCCGGCACGAGGCCGGGCACGGCCAGGAGCGCGAGCGCGAGCCGCCGTTTGCGCGGCGCCCCGTCACCGGGGAAAACATTCGGGAATAGCGGTTTGGGCGGCATCTATCGTTTGGCGAATCGCCCCTTGTCAACCGCGCCTGCACGGCACCTTCGCGCGCGGCGGGCCGCGCCGTCGAGCCGCGACTGCGGCTCTTCGCAAACCGGGGAGGCGATCGGGCGGACGTCGCGACAGGCGCGGGCCTGCACGGCGGAAGCTGACGCGGGGCGCGTCAAAAAAGTCGTGGGGTATTATATGGCAAGACGTTCCCCCCTCCGCCGAGTTTCATGACGCCCCCATCCGCCGCATCCCAGCCCGACGCCCGCCTCGACGCGCTCACCGCGTGGCTGCGCCCGCTCGCCGGGCGCTACGCCCTCGATCTGTCGACCCTCGCGCCCGCGTCGTCGGACGCCAGTTTCCGCCGCTATTTCCGCGTCGCGTCCGCCGCGAGCCCCGGCGGCACGCTGATCGCCGTCGACGCGCCGCCGCCCGAGAAGTGCCGCGAGTTCGTCCAGGTCGCGCAGTTGCTCGCCGCGGCCGGCGACCACGTGCCGGACGTGCTCGCCCACGATTTCGACGCGGGCTTCATGCTCGTGACGGACCTCGGCCGCACGTCGTACATCTCGGTGCTCGATCCGGCCGACCCGGCCGCCGCAAAACCGCTGATGCGCGCGGCGCTCGACGCGCTGATCCGCTTCCAGCTCACGTCGAAGCCCGACGTGCTGCCGCCGTTCGACGAAGCGTTCCTGCGCCGCGAAATGGAGCTGATGCCCGAATGGTTCGTCGGCCGCCACCTCGGCAAGCCCGTCACCGACGCGATGCGCGGCACGCTCGACCGCACGTTCGCGCTGCTGGTCGCGAGCGCGCACGCGCAGCCGCAAGGCTTCATGCTGCGCGACTTCATGCCGCGCAACCTGATGGTCTGCGAACCGAACCCGGGTGTGCTCGACTTTCAGGACGCCGTGTACGGGCCGCTGACGTACGACGTCGTGTCGCTGCTGCGCGACGCGTTCATCAGCTGGGACGAGGAATTCGAGCTCGACTGCTTCGCGTACTACTGGGAAAAGGCGAAAAAGGCCGGCCTGCCGGTCGATCCCGACTTCGGCGAGTTCTACCGCCAGCTCGAATGGATGGGCCTGCAGCGCCACATCAAGATCCTCGGCCTGTTCGCGCGCATCAACTACCGCGACGGCAAGCCGCACTACCTGAACGACCTGCCGCGCTTCCTCGCGTATGCGCGCAAGGTCGCGCTGCGCTATCGTCCGCTCGTGCCGTTCGCGAAGCTGCTCGACGAGCTCGAGGGCAACGCGCCGGCCGACGTCGGCTATACGTTCTGAGCGCCCCCACACCCAGTCGAACATGAGCCCTACCCTGACCACGGCGATGATCTTCGCCGCCGGACGCGGCGAACGGATGCGTCCGCTGACCGACACCTGCCCGAAGCCGCTGCTCGAAGCCGGCGGCAAGCCGCTGATCGTGTGGCAGATCGAGGCGCTCGCGCGTGCGGGCATCGACACGATCGTGATCAACCATGCGTGGCTCGGCGAACGGATCGAGGCCGCGCTCGGCGACGGTTCGCGCTGGGGCGTGCGGCTCGCGTATTCGGCCGAAGGCGAAGCGCTGGAAACCGCCGGCGGCATCGCACAGGCGCTGCCGCTCATCGAGCGCGACGGCCAACCGACCGTGTTCGCGGCCGTCAGCGGCGACGTGTACTGCGCCTTCGACTACCGGACGCTCGCGCCGCGCGCCGCCCGGATGGCCGCACTCGACACGCCGGCGATGCACCTCGTGATGGTGCCGAACCCGCCGTTCCACCCGGCCGGCGACTTCGCGCTCGGCGACGACGGCCGTCTCGCGCTCGACGGCGCCGCGCGCTTCACGTTCGGCAACATCGGCCTGTACGACACACGGATGTTCCGCGATCTCGCGCCCGGCACGCGGCGCGCGCTGACGCCGTACTACCGCGCGGCGATCGAGGCCGGCCGCGCGACCGGCGAACTGTACGAAGGCATCTGGGAGAACGTCGGCACGCCCGCGCAGCTCGGCGAGCTGGACGCGCGGCTGCGCGCCGCGGGCTGAGCGGAGCCGACGGACGGCCGCGCACCGTCGTGCCGGCCGCCCGCTGCGCGCCACGGCACGCAGCACACCCGCAAGCCGTTACGCGGCCTCGGCCTCTTCCCCGCCGGCTGCCGCGCGCTGCTGCTGCAGCGCCCACATCTGCGCATACAGCCCGTCGGCGCGCACGAGTTCGTCGTGCGTGCCGCGCTCGACGATCCGCCCGTGATCCATCACGAGAATCTGCTGCGCGTGCACGACCGTCGACAGCCGGTGCGCGATCACGAGCGTCGTGCGATGCCGCGCGATCTGGTCGAGTTCGTGCTGGATCGCGCGTTCCGAGCGCGAATCGAGCGCCGACGTCGCTTCGTCGAACAGCAGCACCGGCGGATCCTTCAGCAGCGTGCGCGCGATCGCGACGCGCTGCTTCTCGCCGCCGGACAGCTTCAGCCCGCGCTCGCCGACCGGCGTGTCATAGCCCTTCGGCAAGCTCTCGATGAAATCGTGGATGTGCGCGGCGCGCGCGGCCGCGACCACCTCGTCGCGGCTCGCCGTCGGCCGGCCGTACGCGATGTTGTAGTAGATCGAGTCGTTGAACAGCACGGTGTCCTGCGGCACGATCCCGATCGACGCGCGCAGCGATTCCTGCGTGACGTCGCGAATGTCCTGCCCGTCGATCCGGATCGCGCCGCCCGTCTGCCGGTCGAGATCGTAGAAGCGGAACAGCAGCCGCGACAGCGTCGATTTCCCCGAACCGCTGTGGCCGACCACCGCGGTCGTCGTGCCGGCCTCGATCGTAAAGGTCACGTCGTGCAGGATCGGCCGCGACGGCTCGTACGCGAAGTTCACGTGCTCGAAGCGCACCTGCGCGCCGGCCACCGCGAGCGGCGGCGCATCAGGCCGGTCGGCCACTTCCTTCGGCGCCGACAGCAGCCCGAACATCCGATCCATGTCGGTGAGGCTCTGCTTCAGCTCGCGATAGACGACACCCAGGAAATTCAGCGGGATGTACAGCTGCAGCATGAACGTGTTGATCAGCACGAGATCGCCGAGCGTCAGCTTGCCCGCGAGCACGCCCTGCGTCGCGCGCCACAGGATGAACACGAGCCCCGTGCCGATGATCGCCTGCTGGCCGAAGTTCAGCACCGACAGCGAGTTCTGCGAGCGGATCGCGGCCTTCCGGTAGCGCTTCAGGTTCTCGTCGTAGCGCTGCGCCTCCCACTCCTCGTTGCCGAAGTACTTCACCGTCTCGTAGTTGATCAGCGAATCGATCGCCCGCGAGTTCGCGCGCGAATCGAGCTCGTTCATCGTGCGGCGGAAGTGCGTGCGCCAGTTGGTGACCTTCACGGTGAACACGATGTACGTGACGAGCGCGGCGAACGTCACGTACGCGTAGTAGGCCTCGTACTTGACCACGAAGAAGCCGAGCACGAGCCCGACCTCGACGAGCGTCGGCAGGATGCTGTACAGCGAATACGAAATCAGTTGCTGGATGCCGCGCGTGCCGCGCTCGATGTCGCGCGACATGCCGCCCGTCTGGCGTTCGAGATGAAACCGCAGCGACAGCCCGTGCAGGTGCCGGAACACCTGCAGCGCGAGCTGGCGCACCGCGCTCTCCGTGACCTTCGAGAACAGGATCTCGCGCAGCTCGGTAAAGAGCGACGTCGACAGCCGCACGAGCGCGTACGCGACGACCAGCAGCCCGACGCCGCCCGCGAGCACGATCCCGGCCGATTGCTCGGCACGGCCGAGCGCGGTGAGCTGCTGCACGGCGGACAGGTGGTCGACGATGCGCTTCATCACGACCGGCACGCCGAGGTTCGCGACCTTCGCGCCGATCAGGCAGCCGAGCGCGAGCGCGACGCGCCATTTGTAGGTGGTCAGGTACGGCAGCAGCGACCGGATCGTCTGCCAGTCGTTGCGGGGCCCGGTCGAAGCCGGCGCGGGCTCGCCGGAAGCGGGAAATCGGCGCATGGGGAAAAGGTCCTGCGGCGATGCCGGACGCGCGTATCGACGGCCGGCTCGCGCGCTTTCTCGTACAATTTGCGAACGTTGTATTGTCGCAGAAGCCGCTTCGCGCCGCTGCCGGCGGCCTTGCCGGCCGGCCTGCGCGCGGCGGCCCATTTATTACAGGATGAAAGCCCCCGCCATGACCGATTCGACCCTCGAACTCCCGCAGAAGCAGCCCGCGCTGCGCGTCGTCCCGCAACCGCACGACGCGAACGTTCACGGCGACGTGTTCGGTGGCTGGATCATGTCGCAGGTCGACATCGCCGGCTCGATTCCCGCGAGCCAGCGCGCGAACGGCCGCGTCGCGACGGTCGCGGTCAACTCGTTCGTGTTCAAGCAGCCGGTATTCGTCGGCGATCTGCTGAGCTTCTACGCCACGATCATGCGCACCGGCAACACGTCGATCACGGTCGACGTCGAGGTGTACGCGCAGCGCATGCGCCTGATGGGCGAAGTCGTGAAGGTCACCGAGGCGACGCTCACCTACGTCGCGACCGGCCCGGACCGCAAGCCGCGGCAACTGCCGCCGCTGTGACGCGGGCACGCGCCGCGGCGCGGCAGGCGGCCGTCAGTGCGTGGCCGTCAGCCCGAACTCCCGCATCGCGGGCAGGAAATCGTGATTCAGCTTCGGCTTGCGCGACAGCTTCACCAGCACGTAGCGCTGGAACGGCGCGAGCCGCTGCCACTGCGCGAGCGCGGGCGCCGGCAGCCCGGCCAGCGCGCTCTGCTGCACGAGCGACTCCGGCACCGTGTCGACGTCGCGCCAGGCCGGCTGCTCGTCCGGCTGAAACCATGACGGCTCCAGATCGGCGTGCGTGCGCAGCATTTCGAACAACGCATGATCGAAGTTGGGCTCGATCGCGGTGTCGTCGTCGGCCGGGAAGCGCGCAAGCAGCTTGCGGTCCTCGAGCGGCAGCAGTTGCCACTGTTCGAGCGAAATCCGCAGCCCGAAGCGGTCGAGATTGAAACGCACGATCATCGGGATGTACGTGAAGTTTTCCGACGAATCGTGTTCGAAGTTGAAGAGCAACGGAGCGTCGCTGAGTCCCATGGTCGTTACCTGACGTGGCGGATGCCGGCGCGGCCGGCTTGCCTGGGGTATTTTAGAACCTCTGCGCGCGGGCGGCGGCACGATCGTCGCCGGCCGTGCGTCGAATCAACGGGAGTGCTCGTGAATCCGACCCAATCAGACGATCCGCGCGACGCGTTGCGCGATGAGCCGCGCGGCGCGATCGAGCTGCCCGTGAGCCGCACGCGCGGCGGCGCGGTCGAAACCGCGCACGACTTCGTCGGCCAGGAATGGCCGGTCGCACTCGTCTTCAACGGCATCTCGCACGCGGTGATGATGTGTACGCCATGCGACCTCGAAGCGTTCGCGGTCGGCTTCGCGATCTCGGAGGGGATCGTCGTGCGCGGCAGCGACATCAAGGACATCGAGGTGATCCTGCATGCCGATGCGCCGTTGCCGCACGCGGAAGTCCACCTGGAAGTCGTCCAGCAGGCGTTCGCCGCGCTGAAGGACCGGCGCCGCGCGCTCGCCGGGCGCACGGGCTGCGGCGTGTGCGGCATCGAAAGCATCGACCTGCTCGATCTCGCGCCCGAACGCGTGCCCGATACCGGCTTTCTCGCGCGCCTCGCGCCCGATGCGCTGGCGCGCGCCGCGCATGCGCTGCCGGCGCATCAGGCGCTCACGAAACTGACCGGCGGCCTGCACGCGGCCGCGTGGTGCGACGCAACAGGCGCGATCCGTGCGGCATTCGAGGATGTCGGCCGCCACAATGCGCTCGACAAGCTGATCGGCTCGCTCGTGCTGTCGCGCGCCGATACCACCGACGGCTTCGTGTTCCTGTCGAGCCGCGCGAGCTACGAGCTGGTACGCAAGGCCGCGCGGGTCGGCATCCCGCTGGTCGCGACCATCTCCGCGCCGTCGTCGCTCGCGATCGAGGTCGCGAAGGCGGCCGGCTTGCGGCTCGTCAGCTTCTGCCGCGAAACGGGCCACGTCGACTACGGCACGGCCTGATCGCGATCGCGGCCGCGCACCGGCGATCCCCCGGCGGCGCGGCCTGCGCCGTCAGTCGAACTGACGGAAATCCGGCTTGCGCTTCTCGAAGAACGCCGTCATCGCCTCGCGCGCTTCCGGCGCGCGCAGCATCGCCGAGAAGTGGCGCGCTTCCTCGGCCATCCGCGCGGGCGTCGCCACGCCGCCCGTATCCTTGAGCAGCGCCTTGGTCACACGCAGCGATGCCGCCGGCAGCGCCGCCAGCTTCGCCGCCTGCTTCGCCGCGAATGCGTCGAGCTCCGCCGCCGGCAGCACGCGGTTGACGATGCCGATCCGGTGCGCTTCCAGCGCGTCGAACGCCTCGCCCAGCAGCAGCTTCTCGGCGGCGACCTGATGGCCGGCCAGGCGCGGCAGCAGCGCGCTCGACGCGGCTTCCGGGCACAGCCCGAGCTGCACGAAAGGCAGCGAGAACGTCGCGGTGTCGGCCGCGTAGACCAGATCGCAGTGCAGCAGCATCGTCACGCCGACGCCGACCGCAATGCCCGGCACCGCTGCCACGATCGGCTTGCTCGCGCTGCTGATCCGCGCCAGGAACTGGAACACCGAGGCGGTGTCGTCCTTCGGCGGCGACTTCAGGAAATCCTCGAGATCGTTGCCCGCGCTGAAATTGCCGTCGCTGCCGCGCAGCAGGATCACGCGCGTCGCCTTGTCTTCCTGCGCGTCGGCGAGCGCGTCGGCCATCGTCTGGTACATCGCCGCCGTCAGCGCATTCTTCTTCGCCGGGCGCGCGATCGTGATCGTCATCACGCCGTCGGCGCGTTCCACTTGAATGTCGGCCACAACCGTCTCCTTTGACTGTCTCTACCGGAATGAAAAAACGGTGCGCGAGCTCGTGGCCCGCGCACCGTCGTCGCTTTTATCCGCGCCTCGCTTACAGGCGCTCGATGATGCCCGCGGCGCCCATGCCGGTGCCGACGCACATCGTGACCATCCCGTACTTCAGGTTGCGGCGGCGCAGGCCGTGCACGACGGTCGCCGCGCGGATCGCGCCGGTCGCGCCGAGCGGGTGGCCCAGTGCGATCGCGCCGCCCATCGGGTTGACCTTCGACGGATCGAGGCCGAGGTCGCGCATCACCGCCAGCGATTGCGCGGCGAACGCTTCGTTCAGTTCGATCCAGTCGAGATCGTCCTGTTTCAGGCCGGCGGCCTTCAGCGCGGCCGGAATCGCTTCCTTCGGACCGATACCCATGATTTCCGGCGGCACGCCACGCACCGCGAAGCTCACGAAGCGCGCGAGCGGCGTCAGGTTGAATTGCTTGAGCACCTTCTCCGACACGACGAGCAGCGCGCCCGCGCCGTCCGACGTCTGCGAGCTGTTGCCGGCCGTGACCGAGCCCTTGTTCGCGAACACCGTGCGCAGCTTCGCGAGGCCTTCGAGCGACGTATCCGCGCGCGGACCTTCGTCGAGCTTGATCTCGCGCGTCTTCACGTCGACTTCGCCGGTCGCGAGGTTCGGGAAACGCTCGGTGATCGTGTACGCGGCGATTTCGTCGCCGAACTCGCCGGCCTGCTGCGCGGCGAGCGCCTTGCGGTGCGACTCGACCGAGAACGCGTCCTGGTCCTCGCGGCTCACCTTCCACTGCTCGGCGACGCGCTCGGCCGTCAGGCCCATCCCGTACGCGATGCCGAAGTCTTCGCTGCGATCGAAGATGTGCGGCGACATCGACGGCTTGTTGCCCATCATCGGCACCATGCTCATCGATTCGCAGCCGCCCGCGAAGATCGCGTCCGATTCGCCGACGCGGATGCGGTCGGCCGCCATCGCGAGCGCGGTGATGCCCGACGCGCAGAAGCGGTTGACCGTCACGCCGCCGACCGTCTGCGGCAGGCCCGCCAGCAGCGCGCCCATGCGCGCGACGTTCAGGCCCTGCTCGGCTTCGGGAATCGCGCAGCCGATGATCGCGTCCTCGATCACCTTCGTGTCGAGGCCGGGCACCTGAGCGACCGCCGACTTGATCGCGTGAACCAGCAGCTCGTCGGGGCGCGTGTTCTTGAAGACACCGCGCGGGGCCTTGCCGATCGGCGTGCGGCTGGCGGCGACGATGTATGCGTCTTGCAGTTGTTTGCTCATTTGAAACTCCTTGCCTTATCCGCTCGCTCAGTTACGCACCGGCTTGCCGGTCTGCAACATGCCCATGATCCGTTCCTGCGTCTTCTGCGTGCCGAGCAGCTCGACGAACGCGCGACGCTCCAGCGCGAGCAGCCATTCTTCGTCGACGAGGCTGCCGGCTTCGACGTCGCCGCCGCACACGGCTTCGGCGATGCGGCTCGCGATCAGGTAGTCGTGGTCGCTGATGAAGCGGCCGTCACGCATGTTGACGAGCGACGCCTTGATCGTCGCGATCGCCGAGCGGCCCGCGACCGGCACGTCCTTCGCGCGCAGCGGCGCGCGGTAGCCGGTGGCGGCCAGCGCACGCGCTTCCTTCTTCGCGGTGTCGAGCAGTTCGAACACGTTGAAGACGATCGTGTCGGACGGCTTCACGTAGCCCATCGCACGCGCGTCGTGCGCGGACGACGACACCTTCGCCATCGCCGCGTTCTCGAACGACTTCGTGACGAACTTCAGGATGTCGGTGGTCGCGTTCGCGGCCGTCGCGGCTTCCGCTGCGCGCAGCGCCGCTTCCTTCAGGCCGCCGCCGGCCGGCACGAGGCCGACGCCCACTTCGACGAGGCCGATGTAGCTCTCGACGTGCACGACGCGCTTCGCGCTGTGCAGCATCAGCTCGCACCCGCCGCCGAGCGCGATGCCCGACACGGCCGCGACGACCGGCACGTTCGCGTACTTCACGCGCAGCATGCCTTCCTGGAACTTCTTCACGAACGGCTCGATGCCCTTCGCGCCGCCCATCATGAACGCGGGCATCGCCTCCTCGAGGTTCGCGCCGGCCGAGAAGGGGCCGCCCGGCGTGCCGAGCTTCAGCGACGTCGGCTGCCAGATCACCACGCCCTTGTAGTCCTTCTCCGCGAGTTCGATCGCCTGCACGAGGCCGTCGATCACGCTCGGTCCGATCGTGTTCATCTTCGACTTGAACGACACGATCACGACGTCGTCCTCGCCGGCACGGTCGTCGACCCACGCGCGCACCGCGTCGGTTTCGAACAGCGTCTTGCCGTACGTCTTCGGGTCGGCGCCGGCTTCGCCGACGAGCGGCGCACGGAACACCTGCTTGTCGTACACGGCCAAGTCCGAACGCGGCACGAAACGCTTGGCGGCCGGCGCCCACGAGCCTTCGGCCGTGTGCACGCCGCCCTTCTCGGCGACCGGGCCTTCGAGTACCCACGACGGCAGCGGCACGTTCGCGAGCGCCTTGCCGGCCGCGATGTCTTCCTGCACCCATTCGGCGACCTGCTTCCAGCCGGCGGCCTGCCAGCCTTCGAACGGGCCTTCGTTCCAGCCGAAGCCCCAGCGGATCGCGAGATCGACGTCGCGCGCGTTGTCGGCGATCGATTCGAGATGCACGCCGATGTAATGGAACACGTCGCGGAAGATCGACCACAGGAACTGCGCGTGCGGATGGTTCGTCTCGCGCAGCAGCTTCAGGCGTTCCGCCGGCGGACGCTTCAGGATGCGGCCGACCGTTTCGTCCGCCTTCGCGCCCGAGTCGACGTAGGTGCCCGTCTTCGCGTCGAGCACCTTGATCGCCTTGCCTTCCTTCTTGTAGAAACCGCCGCCCGTCTTCTGGCCGAGCGCGCCCTGCTTCACCAGCTCGGCGAGCACGGCGGGCGTCTGGTAGACCGGGAAGAACGGATCGTCGGCGAGGTTGTCCTGCATCGTCTTGATCACGTGCGCCATCGTGTCGAGGCCGACCACGTCCGCGGTGCGGAACGTCGCCGACTTCGCGCGGCCGAGGCGGCTGCCCGTCAGGTCGTCGACTTCGTCGAAGCGCAGGCCGAACTTCGCGGCCTCGGTGATCACCGCGAGGATCGAGAAGATGCCGACGCGGTTCGCGATGAAGTTCGGCGTGTCCTTCGCGCGCACGACGCCCTTGCCGACGACGCTCGTCAGGAAGGTTTCGAGCTGGTCGAGGATTTCCGGGCGCGTATGCGCGGTCGGGATCAGCTCGACGAGGTGCATGTAGCGCGGCGGGTTGAAGAAATGCACGCCGCAGAAGCGCGCCTTCAGCTCGTCCGAGAAACCTTCGGACAGCTTCGTGATCGACAGGCCCGACGTGTTGGTCGCGAAGATCGCGTGCGAGGCGATGTGCGGTGCGACCTTCTTGTACAGGTCGTGCTTCCAGTCCATCCGCTCGGCGATCGCCTCGATCACGACGTCGCATTCGGCGAGCTTCGCGATGTCGTCCTCGTAATTCGCCGCTTCGAGGTACTTCGCGTCGTCCTTCACGCCGAACGGCGCGGGCGACAGCTTCTTCAGGTTCTCGATCGCCTTCAGCGCGATCGCGTTTTTCGGGCCTTCCTTGGCCGGCAGGTCGAACAGCAGCACCGGCACGCGCGCGTTGACGAGGTGCGCGGCGATCTGCGCGCCCATCACGCCGGCGCCCAGCACGGCGACCTTGCGAATCAGGAAATTGCTCACGGGATGTCTCCGGATAGTGTCGTGCAGCGCGGAATATGGGGGCTGCACGGCGAAGTGAGTACCAGAACCGTTGCGTTCGGGCGGCGCGCGGCGCGCACCGCCCGGACTTGGATCAGAACAGCGATTCGTCGACTTCCATCAGCGTCTTCGAACCGGCGCGCGCGGCGCGGATCGTCGATGCCGTTTCGGGCAGCAGGCGCGCGAAGTAGAAGCGGGCGGTGGCGAGCTTCGACTTGTAGAACGGATCGCCCGACGCTTCGTTGTCGAGGGCGATGCGCGCCATGCGCGCCCAGAAGTACGAGAACACCAGGTGGCCGACGGTGCGCAGGTACGGCACGGCCGCGGCGCCGACTTCGTCCGGGTTCTGCATCGCCTTCATGCCGATTTCCATCGTCAGCTTCTGCACCTTTTCACCGATGTCGGCGAGCGGGTTGATGAACTCGGCCATCTCGGGCTTCACGCCTTCGGCTTCCGCGAATTCGGTCACGAGCTTGCCGAACTTCTTCAGCTTCGCGCCCATGTCGCCGAGCACCTTGCGGCCCAGCAGGTCGAGCGACTGGATCGAGTTCGTGCCTTCGTAGATCATGTTGATCCGCGCGTCGCGCACGTACTGCTCCATGCCCCACTCGGAGATGAAGCCGTGGCCGCCGTAGATCTGCATCGCATGGTTCGTGCACTCGAACGCGTTGTCGGTCAGGAACGCCTTGATGATCGGCGTGAGCAGCGCGACGAGGTCGGCCGCTTCCTTGCGCACCGCTTCGTCGGCGTGCGACAGCTCCTTGTCGATCTGCAGCGCGGACCAGTACGTGAATGCGCGCGCGCCTTCCGCGTAGGCCTTCTGCGTGAGCAGCATGCGGCGCACGTCCGGGTGCACGATGATCGGATCGGCCGGCTTGTCCGGTGCCTTCGGGCCGGTCAGCGAACGCATCTGCAGGCGTTCCTTCGCGTACGTCAGCGAGTTCTGGTACGCGACTTCCGTGAGGCCGAGGCCCTGCATGCCGACACCCAGACGCGCGGCATTCATCATCACGAACATCGCGTTCAAGCCCTTGTTCGGCTCGCCGACCATCCAGCCCTTCGCACCGTCGAGGTTCATCACGCACGTCGAGTTGCCGTGGATGCCCATCTTGTGCTCGATCGAGCCGCACTTGATGCCGTTGCGCTCGCCCGGCTCGCCCGAAGCGTCCGGAATGAACTTCGGCACGATGAACAGCGAGATCCCCTTCGTGCCTTGCGGCGCGTCCGGCAGGCGCGCGAGCACGAGGTGGACGATGTTCTTCGACATGTCGTGCTCGCCGCTCGAGATGAAGATCTTCGTGCCGCTGATCGAGTACGAGCCGTCGCCGTTCGGTTCGGCCTTGGTGCGCAGGATGCCGAGATCGGTGCCGCAGTGCGGCTCGGTCAGGCACATCGTGCCGGTCCATTCGCCCGACACGAGCTTCGGCAGGTATTGCTGCTGCAGTTCCGGCGCGCCGTGCGCGTGCAGGCATTCGTACGCGCCGTGCGACAGGCCCGGATACATCGTCCAGGCCTGGTTCGCCGAGTTCAGCATTTCGTAGAGTGCGTTGTTCACGAACGCGGGCAGGCCCTGGCCGCCGTAGTCCGGATCGCAGCCGAGCGCCGGCCAGCCGGCCTCGACGTACTGCTGATACGCTTCCTTGAAGCCGGTCGGGGTCTTCACGACGCCGTCGCCTTCATACGTGCAGCCTTCGCGGTCGCCGACCTGGTTCAGCGGGAACAGTACCTCGGAGCAGAACTTGCCCGCTTCCTCGAGGACCTGGTTGATCGTGTCGGCGTCGAGGTCCGCATGCTTGGGCATTTGCTTGACTTCGGCTTCGACGTTCAGAAGCTCGTGCAACACGAATTGCATGTCGCGCAGCGGCGCGGCGTACTGTCCCATGACTCTCTCCAAAGGTGGGCAAACGGCTCGAGCTCCTGGCGGGCGGGTCACGCGCCGCTAACGGCTCTCGCTCTGATACGAAACAATCGTCTTTTCCAGCGCGGCCCACGTGAGGCGCACGGCGTCCGGCGAATGCAGGAAGCGTGCGTCGTGATGCAGGCCGAGCGTGAAGCTGTACAACTCGAAGAGCATCAATTCCGGATCCGTGTCCGCGCGCAGATGCCCTTCTTCCATCGCCTGCGAAATGGCGCGCAGCAACGCGGCACGCCAGGCGGTCACGCTCGCGATCAACTGTTCGCGCACGGGGCTGTCCGGCCGGTCGTCGTACTCCACCGCGCCGCTGATGTAGATGCACCCGGTCGTCACCTCCTGGATGCGCTTCTCCATCCAGCGCGCCAGCATCGCCCGAAGACGCGGCAGACCGCGCGCCTCGCGCAGGCTCGGAAAGAACACCTCGTTCTCGAAACGATGGTGGTACTCGCGCACGACCTCGACCTGCAGGTCCTCGCGCGATCCGAAGTGCGCGAACACGCCGCTCTTGCTCATCTGCATGCGCTCGGCCAGCAGGCCGATCGTCAGCCCCTCCAGCCCGTCACGGCTGGCGAGGTCCAAAGCAGCTTCGAGTATCGCGGCACGCGTCTGTTCGCCTTTTCGCATAGCTATTTCTGTAACCGTTCGGGGGTTCGAATAAAATCGAACGGCCGTACTATTATTGAGTGCGGCCGCTCGCGAAACAAGGAAATTATTAGAAACCGGTGTCTAACCGAGCCGCTATTTTGCGCGATTCCGGCGGGACCGGAGCGGCTTTTCCGCACGAACGTGCGGACGGATTTTTGAAGCGAATGCTTAGTCTGCGTCAGTCGTAACCGCCGACCGTCAGCGCCTTCATCAGGAGGCGGTACGTGTTGTACGCCAGCCAGTTCAGCAGCCGCTCGATGCGCGGGCGCGCGGCGTAGTGCGCGGCGTCGATCTCGCGCCCTTCGGCGAACGCGGTGGCGATCGCGTCGCGCAACTGGTTCGTGACTGCATCGTAGCGCACCAGCACGACGTTCGCTTCATTGTTCAGCATCAGGCTCAGCGCGTCCAGATTCGACGAGCCGACCGTCGCCCAGTTGTCGTCGATCACGGCGACCTTGCCGTGCAGGATCGTCTTGTCGTATTCGGCGACGCGCACGCCCGCGCGCAACAGCGAGTGATACAGGAACGGCACGGCCGTATCGAGCGCCGTGAACTCCTTGCGGCCGATCAGCACCTGCACGTCGACGCCGCGGCGGGCCGCGCCCGTCAGCGCGCGGCGCAGCTTACGGCCCGGCATGAAGTACGGATTCGCGAGCAGGATCCGCTGGCGCGCCTGGCCGATCGCCGCGAGATACGCCTTCTCGATCGCGCGGCGATTCACGACGTTGTCGCGCGCGACGAACGCCACGCTCGGCTCCGTCACGACCCGCAGCGCGCCGGCCTTGATCCACCGGTGGCTGCGCATCCAGCGCCGGAACATGTCCGGGAACGCTTCGCCGCCGTGCAGCCCGGCCGCGTACTGCGCGTACGGCTTGTGGCCGAACTGGATCCGGTGCCACTGCAGCTCGAACGCGGCGCGCACGTCGGACACCGCGGGCCCGGCCATCTCGACCGCGAAATCCCAGCGCGGGAACGGCAGCGTCGCGCTGCCCTGTGTGTAGTCGTCGACGATGTTGATGCCGCCGCAGAACGCGACCGCGTGATCGACCACCGCGAGCTTGCGGTGCGTGCGCGAGAAGCCGAAGCGGCCGAACAGGTAGCGGTTGTAGATGCAGTGCTCGACACCGGCCTCGGCCCACGTGTCGAACAGCGGCAGGCGGGCGGTGCCGATGCCGTCGGTGATCACGCGCACGCGCACGCCGCGCCGCGCCGCGCGGATCAGCGCGTCCGACACCGGCCGGCCGGCCGCGTCGTCGCAGAAGATGTAGGTTTCGAGCATCACCTGCTCGCGGGCGGCATCGATCCGATCGATCAGTGCCTGGAAGAATTCGCCGCCGGTTTCGCATAGCCGCACGGTGTTGCCGGCCGTAAACGCGAGCCGCGACGCGGAGCCGCGCTCCTGCAGGAACATCTGCCGCAATTGCGCGAAGCGCTTGCGGGTTTCCGCATTCATGCGGACGAGCCGTGCGGCGCGCGCGCGAGCGCCACGCGTACGGGCAATTGCAGGATCGCCTCGGCGTTCGACGGCGAGAAACAGCGCGCGGCCGCCTCGCGGAACGGCAGCCACGCGTGATCGACGTGCTCGCGCGGCGACAGCGTCACGTCGACGCGGTGCGGCACGCACAGCCCGAACCAGTGCTCGACGTTGCGCGTGACGCCCGGCGCATAGCGGTGCAGGTATTGCGGATAGATCGTGTATTCGATCCGGTGATGCCAGTCGACGAGCGCGCTGGCCGGCACGTCGGGCGTGCCGACCGCGATGCCGGTTTCCTCGGCTACTTCGCGCGCGGCGGTGAGCGCGAGCGGCTCGTCGAGCGCGTCCTTCGAGCCGGTGACCGATTGCCAGAAATCGGGCTGGTCGGCACGCTTGATCACGAGCACGTCGAGGTCGGGCGTGTAGATCACGACGAGAACGGATTGAGGGATTTTCGGCGGCTTCGTCATCTTGGTTTCATGCGGCACGGGGCCGTGCGTCGACCCTGTGCCCCGAACGTGCGGCAAGTGCTGCGACTGTACCGCAAAAAATGAAAAAGGCGCATCAGCGCCTTTTTCATGGGTGTCGTGTGGGCGTGACCGCACACACGACAAAGGGGGCGAAAGCGCGTTACGCCTTCGGCTGCTCCGGCTGACGCAGACGGATGTGCAGCTCGCGCAGCTGACGCTCGTCGACGGGGCTCGGTGCCTGCGTGAGCAGATCCTGCGCACGCTGGGTCTTCGGGAACGCGATCACGTCGCGGATCGAATCGGCGCCGGCCATCATCGTGACGATGCGGTCGAGACCGAACGCGATACCGCCGTGCGGCGGCGCGCCGTACTGCAGCGCGTCCAGCAGGAAGCCGAACTTCGCCTGCGCTTCTTCCGCGCCGATCTTCAGCGCGCGGAACACCTTGCTCTGCACTTCCTCGCGGTGGATACGCACCGAGCCGCCGCCGATTTCCCAGCCGTTCAGCACCATATCGTACGCCTTCGCGAGGCAGCGGCCCGGATCGGTCTCGAGGTACTCGAGGTGCTCGTCCTTCGGGCTCGTGAACGGATGGTGCGCGGCGACGTACCGCGCGTCTTCGTCGTCGTATTCGAACATCGGGAAGTCGACGACCCACAGCGGCTTCCAGCCTGCCTGGACGAGACCGTTCGCCTTGCCGAATTCCGAATGGCCGATCTTCAGGCGCAGCGCGCCCAGGCTGTCGTTGACGACCTTCGCGCGGTCGGCCGCGAAGAAGATGATGTCGCCGTCCTCAGCGCCGGTGCGCTCGAGGATCGCCGCGATCGATGCGTCGTGCAGGTTCTTGACGATCGGGCTTTGCAGGCCGTCGCGGCCCTTCGCCTTCTCGTTGACCTTGATCCAAGCGAGGCCCTTCGCGCCGTAGATGCGCACGAATTCCGTGTAGCCGTCGATGTCGCCGCGCGACAGCTCGCCGCCCTTCGGCACGCGCAGCGCCGCGACCCGGCCGTCCTTCGCGTTGGCCGGCGTGCTGAACACCTTGAAGTCGACGTCCTTCATCGCGTCGGTCAGCTCGGTGAATTCGAGCTGCACGCGCAGGTCCGGCTTGTCCGATCCGAAACGCGCCATCGCTTCCGAGTACGGCATCACCGGGAATTTCGCGTCGAGCTCGACGTCGATCGTCGTCTTGAAGATGTGACGGATCATGTCCTCGAACAGGTCGCGGATTTCCTGCTCGCCGAGGAACGACGTTTCACAGTCGATCTGCGTGAATTCCGGCTGGCGGTCGGCGCGCAGATCCTCGTCGCGGAAGCACTTGGTGATCTGGTAGTAACGGTCGAAGTTCGCAACCATCAGCAGCTGCTTGAACAGCTGCGGCGACTGCGGCAGCGCGAAGAACTGGCCCGCGTTCACGCGCGACGGCACGAGATAGTCGCGCGCGCCTTCCGGCGTGCTCTTCGTCAGCATCGGCGTTTCGATGTCGATGAAGCCCTGTTCGTCGAGGTACTTGCGTGCTTCGATCGCGACGCGGTAGCGCAGGCGCAGGTTGTGCTGCATCTGCGGGCGGCGCAGGTCGAGCACGCGGTGCGTGAGGCGCGTCGTTTCCGACAGGTTGTCGTCGTCGAGCTGGAACGGCGGCGTGACCGACGCGTTCAGCACGTTCAGCTCGTGGCACAGCACTTCGATCTTGCCGCTCTTCAGGCCGGCGTTGACCGTGCCTTCCGGACGGTTGCGCACGAGGCCCTTGATCTGCACGCAGAACTCGTTGCGCACGCCTTCGGCGGTCGCGAACATCTCGGCGCGATCCGGGTCGCACACCACCTGCACGAGGCCTTCACGATCGCGCAGGTCGATGAAGATCACACCGCCGTGATCGCGGCGGCGCTGCACCCAGCCGCACAGCGACACGGTTTGGCCCAGCAGGTGTTCGGTCACGAGACCGCAGTATTCAGTACGCATCGACATGATGTTTGCTTTCGTTCGGTTTGATCAACGGGCGCCGCAACGCGCGGCCCGGGCGATGATTCTTTACTTACAGCGGCGGCTCGACGGGACGGCGGGCGGGCGCCGGAACCGGCGCCGAAGGCGCCACGACGCCCATCGAGACGATGTACTTGAGCGCGGCATCGACCGACATGTCGAGTTCGATGACTTCGCTCTTCGGCAGCATCAGGAAGAAGCCGGATGTCGGGTTCGGCGTCGTGGGCACGTACACGCTCACGTACTCTTCCGTCAGATGGTTGACCACGTCGCCGCCGGGCACGCCGGTCAGAAACGCGATCGTATACGAGCCGCGGCGCGGGTATTCGATCAGCAGCGCCTTGCGGAACGCGTTGCCGCTGCTCGACAGCAGCGTGTCCGATACCTGCTTGACGCTCGTGTAGATCGGCCCGACGACCGGGATGTGGCGCACGACCGCGTTCCACCACGTGACGAGCTTCTGGCCGATGAAGTTCTGCGTGGCCAGCCCGACCACGAAGATGAACGCGAGCGTCAGCACCGCGCCGATCCCCGGCAGATGGAAGCCGAGCATCCGCTCGGGCTGCCACGATTCGGGCAGCAGGAGCAGCGTCTGATCCATCGTGCCGATGATGAGGCCGAGCACCCACAGCGTGATCGCGAGCGGGACGAGAACCAGCAAGCCGGTCAGGAACACCGTTTTCAGGGTCGTCTTTTTCATCATCTGCCGTCAATGAACCGCGCCGGCGGCGCGGGTTGGTCGCGACCCGGCCGGGCCGCGACGGTCAACTGCCGGCGGCGGGCGTCGCGGCCGGTGCCGGCGCGGCGCTCGTCGTCGTGGTGCTGCTTGAACTGCTCGCCGCGGCCGGCGCGGCCGCGGCGGGTGCGGCTTGCGCCCCGGAGGCTGCCGGCGCCGCGTCGCCCGACGTCGCCGCCGGTGCGCTGGTGCCGCCCGAGCCACCGCGGAAATCGGTGACATACCACCCCGAGCCCTTGAGCTGGAACCCGGCGGCAGTCACCTGTTTGCGAAAAGCATCCTTCCCGCATTCAGGGCATTGCGACAGCGGCGCGTCGCTCATCTTCTGGAGCACGTCCTTCGCGAAACCGCACGCTTCGCATCGATAGGCGTAGATCGGCATGATATTTTTCCCGCGGAAACTGGAAACGGCTTGCAAAACCTTGAATTATAGCCGAAACCCGGGCGCGCTCCGGCAATGGCCGAGACGCCGGCGCATCAGCGGCGACGCCACGTGAGCCAGCGCTCGTGCCCGTCGAACACGGCCAGCGAATCGGTCACCGGCAAATCCTCCACCCGTTCGAAGTGCGGCGCGAGCAGCGCGTCGAGCTCCGCACGCTCGATGCCAAACGGCGGCCCCTTCGGCTTCGCCACCAGGAAGAAATAGCCGGCCAGCAAACCGCCCGCGGGCAGCAGCTCGGCCATCCGCGCCGCATAGTCGGCACGCATGGCCGGCGGCAACGCGCACAGGAACGCTCGCTCGTACACCCACTGCACGTCGAACGGCGGCCGGTACTGGAAAAAATCCGCCTGCTCGACGACGTCCGCATGCGCGCCGAGCTGCGCCTTCGCGGCAGCGACCGCCTGCGCGGCGAAATCGATCGCACGCACCGGCCAGCCAGCCTGCGCGAGCCATCCGGCCTCTTGCGCGCTGCCGCAGCCGGGGATCAGCACCGCGCACGGCTCGAGCCGCCGCGCGAACACGCGAAAGCCGTCCGGCACGCCACCGAATTCCCACGGCGTCACGCCGCGCTCGAAGCGCTCATTCCAGAACGACGCGCTGCCCGGGTCGCGCGTCGCGAAATCGGCGGCCGACGGTGCGGCCGGTTGCTTCGGATCGGACATCGCCGCGCTCCTTTCGATCAGGCGCCGTACGCGAGCGCGAGCAGCACGCGCGCGACGAGCGCGCCGACGCCGACGGCCAGGCCGAAGATCAGCAACGCCTGCATCAGCCGGTTCGTCCGTTTCTGCTCGACGAGGATCTGGCGCATCAGCTCCTCGCTCGCGGCGCGCGGCGCGTCGTGGCGCGCGGCCATCGCATGGTGGATCAGGCGCGGCAGCTGCGGCAGCGTCTTGCTCCACTGCGGCGCCTCGACCTTGAACCGCTCGTACCAGCCGCGCAGGCCGATCTGCTCGGTCATCCAGCGCTCGAGATACGGCTTCGCGGTCTTCCACAGATCGAGTTCGGGGTCGAGCGAGCGGCCGAGCCCTTCCACGTTCAGCATCGTCTTCTGCAGCAGCACGAGCTGCGGCTGGATCTCGACGTTGAAGCGGCGCGACGTCGAGAACAGGCGCATCAGCACCTGGCCGAGCGAAATGTCCTTCAGCGCGCGGTCGAAATACGGCTCGCACACCGCGCGGATCGCGCTTTCGAGCTCCTCGACGCGCGTCTCGGGCGGCACCCAGCCCGATTCGAGGTGCAGCGTCGCGACGCGGTGGTAGTCGCGCTTGAAGAACGCGAGGAAGTTCTGCGCGAGGTAGTTCTTGTCGAAATCGGACAGCGCGCCGACGATCCCGAAATCGAGCGCGATATAGCGGCCGAACGTGTTCGGATCGAGGCTCACCTGGATGTTGCCGGGGTGCATGTCCGCATGGAAGAAGCCGTCGCGGAACACCTGCGTGAAGAAGATCTCGACGCCTTCGCGCGCGAGCTTCTTGATGTCGACGCCCGCCGAGCGCAGCGTCTCGACCTGGCTGATCGGCACGCCGGTCATGCGCTCCATCACGAGCACCTGCGACGTCGAGAAATCCCAGAACATCTCCGGCACGAGCAGCAGGTCGAGGCCCGCGAAGTTGCGGCGCAGCTGGCTGCCGTTCGCGGCCTCGCGCATCAGGTCGAGCTCGTCGTGCAGGTACTTGTCGAATTCGGCGACGACCTCGCGCGGCTTCAGGCGTCGGCCGTCGGCCCACATGCGCTCCGTCCACGTCGCGATGTCGCGCATCAGCGCGAGGTCGGAATCGATCACCGGCAGCATGTTCGGGCGCAGCACCTTGACGGCGACCGCCTTGCCCGCATGCGCGCCCTGCTTCAGCTTCGCGAAATGCACCTGCGCGATCGACGCGCTCGCGATCGGCTCGCGCTCGAATTCGTCGAACAGTTCGTCGACCGGCGCGCCGAGCGATTTCTCGATGATCGCGATCGCGACGGCCGAATCGAACGGCGGCACCTGGTCCTGCAGCTTCGCGAGTTCGTTCGCGAAATCGACCGACAGCAGGTCGCGGCGCGTCGACAGCACCTGGCCGAACTTCACGAAGATCGGACCGAGGCTTTCGAGCGCGTGACGCAGCCGTACGGCGGGCGGATCGGAATAGCGGCGGCCGATCGTCGTGATCCGCAGCAGCAGCTTCACGCGCCGGTCGTCGATCCGGGACAGCATCACTTCGTCGAGGCCAAAGCGGATGACGGTGTAGACAATCTTGATGAAACGGAAAATGCGCATGCCCTGCGGCCCTCAGTGCGCGCCGCGCGGGCCGGAACCCGTGCGCGCGCCGATTTTTTGTTCGAGTCGCTCGACCCGCTTTTCGACCCGCGCGAGCGCATCGCGCGCGCGCGCCAGTTCCGCGTCGAAACCGCCGAGCGACGCGCGCCGGACGACTTGCGGGTTCTCGTCGAGCCAGTATTCGGCGACGGAATCGAGCACGTTGCGGCCGGTGCGGCGCGCGCGCGCGCCGGCGTCGCGCACGAACGTCGCGATCCGGTACGCGGCCGCGTCGCCGACCAGCTTCGCGAGATCTTCCTCAGGTTCCCAGCGCAGATGCTCGGCCAGCTTCGCGATCTGCGTCGCGAATTCCGCGTCGCCCTCGATCTTCACGTGCTTCATCACGGCCGCCTGGCCGCCCTGCAGGAACGCGGCGACCGTGTCGCCGGCGAGCGCGATCGACACGTCGACCTGTTGCGCATCGTGCGCGTCGACGGCCGACAGATAACCGTCGGGCTGCACGAGCAGCGTGAGCGTGACGGGAGGCACGTCGATCCGGGCAGTCCTGCCCGCATAGGGAATCAGGCGGTCGCGCGCCCACGATTCGCGCGCGAGCAGGTGATTGACGGCAGCAGCAAAAGGCTTGGCGGCAAAGGTCATCGGGCTGGGAAAGAAAAAACCCGCGCAGGCCGGGCGCCCACGCGGGTTTCTATTGTAACGTCGGATCGGCGGCAGACCGTGCCCGACCGTACACCCGGGCGGCAAGCGGTCGCAGTGCGGCGGCCGTCGCCCGGATGCCCGGCGGCGCGGGCCGCCGGTCACGCTCAGTGCGTGTTGATCTGCTGGATACCCGCGAGCAGCCAGCCCTGACTGCCCGACTTCGACAGGTTCCACACCTCGTCGAACGGCGCGGCCGACGTATTCGCCGATTCGCGGATCAGGCCGTGGAAGCGTACGCTCGCCGACTGCTCGATGCCGCGATCCTCGATCGCGACCAGTTCCGCGTCGAGCTGCACGACGTCGGTCTGGTTCGCGTCGTTGCCGCGCGAATCGAGGTCGATCTTGATCTCGGCGAACATTTCGGGCGTCGTGAACTCGCGGATGTCGGTCAGGTTGCCCTGGTCCCACGCAGCCTGCAGGCGCACGAAGTACACCTTCGCGCTGCGCAGGAACGCTTCGGTATCGAAGCCGGCCGGCACCTGCAGCGGCGCAGCCGCCATCGCGCCTGCCGCACCGGCCGCCGCCGCACCGCCGCCGAACACGCCCTGCGCTTCGTTCGCATAGCTGCTGCCGCTACCTGCATAGTTGCTGCCGGTGTTGCCCTGCTGGAACGACGGGCTTTGCGCGTAGCCGCCCGACGACGACGACGCGCCGCCGACCGAATACGCCGGCTCCTGCGGGCGACGGCGGTTCATGAACTTGCGGATCAGCCAGATGCCGACCATCGCGAGCAACGCGATCACGATGACGTTCGCCATCATGCTCGCGAACGCGCCGCCGAGGCCGAAGTGCGACAGCAGCGCCGCGATGCCGAGACCGGCCGCGAGGCCGGCGATCGGCCCGAGCCAGCGCGAGCGGTTGGGTTGCGCGGCCGGCGTGGGCGCGGCCGGGTTCGTACGCTGCGCCTGCGACGGCGCCGCTTGCTGCATCGGCTGCTGCGCGGGCGGCGTGGCCTGACGCTGCGTGACGGTGGAACTCTGGCGGCCGATGCTGCGCCCGCCGCCCATGCGCTTGGCCTCAGCGTCGAGCGATGCGAACGTGCCGGCCGTGAGCAGGCCGACCATCAGCAGGGTGCCGACCCGTCGAGCCCACGGCTTCGACGGCTTGCCACGGTTGAACAACGAACGCGATTCGAACATCAGTTTCTCCAGATGTAAGACAAATGTATGGAAAGAGCCCCTTAGTACTTGGCTCCCATGTGTAAAGCTACCACGCCACCTGACAAATTGTAATATTTGACGGCATCGAGGCCCGCTTGTTCCATCATCGTCTTCAGCGTGTCCTGATCGGGGTGCATCCGGATAGATTCAGCAAGATACCGATAACTTTCGGCATCTTTCGCGAACTTGTCGCCAAGCCACGGTAATACTTTGAAAGAATACAGATCGTACGCTTTTTTCAGCGGATCCCAGACTTTCGAGAATTCCAGCACCATCACGCGGCCGCCGGGCTTCGTCACGCGGCGCATCTCGGCGAGCGCGGCGTCCTTGTGCGTCATGTTGCGCAGCCCGAACGCGACCGTCACCACATCGAAGTAGTTGTCCGGAAACGGAATTTTCTCGGCGTCGCACAACAGCGACGGCGTCACGATGCCCTTGTCGAGCAGCCGGTCGCGGCCGACGCGCAGCATCGATTCGTTGATGTCGGTATGCCAGACCTCGCCCGTCGGCCCGGCCGCCTTCGCGAACGACTTGGTCAGGTCGCCGGTGCCGGCCGCGATGTCGAGCACCTTGAAGCCGGGGCGCACGTTCGCCTGCGCGATCGTGAACGCCTTCCACGCGCGGTGCATGCCCGCCGACATCAGGTCGTTCATCAGATCGTAGTTGCTCGCGACCGAATGAAACACGCCCGCCACTTTCTTCGCTTTTTCGTTTTCCTCGACGCTTTCGAAGCCGAAGTGGGTTTTGCTCATCGCGTTGATCCTCAGTAAATGGCAAGACGGCGCCGAGCGGGCGCCGTCGATTTCAGTGGCAGTGGCCGTGCGGCGCGCCGGCCGCCTGCATCGGGGCGTCGCGCTCGACGCCCGCCGCCTTCAGTTTGTCGAAATAGTCGCGCCACAGCGCGTCCTGCTGCGTCGCCAGTTCGTACAGCAGATCCCACGAGTAGATGCCGGTCGAATGGCCGTCGGAGAACGTCGGCTGCAGCGCGTAGTTGCCGACGCCCTCGAGCGCGGTGATCGTCACTTCGCGCTTGCCGGTCTGCAACGTCTCCTGGCCGGGCCCGTGGCCGCGCACCTCGGCCGACGGCGAATACACGCGCATCAGCTCGAACGGAATCCGGTAACTCTCGCCGTTCGGATACTGCAATTCGAGCACGCGCGACACCGCGTGCACGACGACGCCGGACGGAATCGGCGTCGTGGAAGTCAAACCGCTCATGGCTGCCTCGAATCGGTCATGCGTTGAATTTCCTCGCGCACCGCATTGTGCAGCAGCGAGGCCTGCGCCGCGCGGGAGCGCAGCAGCGCCTCGGACACGCTGCGCTGGCGCGGCGCCCATACGGGCTGCGGAAAATGGGCGTCGTTGGAAAAACGCGGAATCACGTGCCAGTGCACGTGCGGCACCATGTTGCCGAGGCTCGCGAGATTCACCTTGTTCGGCTGCATCACGCGGCGCACGGCCCGCTCGACCGCGTAGACCACGCGCATCAAGTGTGCCCGCTCCGACTCGCCGAGATCGGAGAACTCGGCGACGTGCGCGCCCCAGATCACCCGGCAGAAGCCCGGGTAGTCGTGCTCGCCCGTCGCGAGCACGACGCGCAGCGCATCGTCCTGCCAGAGCACCTCGCCGCCGTCTTCACGGCAAAACACGCATTCCATCGTCGCTCCCATGTGGACGGGCGGTCGTCATGCCCGCATTAGACCAGCACGCGCTCGATCCCGCCATGGTTGGCCCGTGCGACATAATCGGCCATCCAGTTCTCGCCGAGCACCTGGCGCGCGATCTCGACCACGATGTAGTCCGCTTCGAGATTCGCGTCCTCGCCGTAGCGC
>NZ_JAIZRS010000021.1:0-137250 GCF_020419985.1 Burkholderia sp. AU32262 | reverse complement strand
TCAGTTCCGGGTCCAGGTTCAAGCCCTTGCCCGGTTCTACGGTCGCTTCTTCCTTACGTTTGCGTGGCATAACGTGGCTCCTTGGCCATCAGTTTATGCCTCACACACAAAGGTTCGGATAGGCTCCGCGGCGTTCGCTGCCGATGGCCGAATTCCCCGTTAAACGCTCTAGCTCGCGCCGATATGAATCTGCCGCCGTCGCGCCACATGAGGCACGCTTGACTTCGACGCTTCAAAAAATCGACCGCCCCGAATACGTAGTCAACCATTCCAAAGCCCTGGTCCCCGCCAACGAATTCCCGTTCGCATCCAACCCCGGCGCCCACACGCACACCGCCATCTCCCCGGGCAGCACCGCGACGATCCCGCCGCCGACGCCGCTTTTCGCCGGCAGCCCGACGCGATACACGAAATCGCCGGCCGCATCATAGGTGCCGCAAGTCAGCATCAGCGCCGACAGCCGCTTCGCGGAACTCGAATCGACGATCCGCTCGCCGGTCGCCGGCGCGACGCCGCCGTTCGCAAGAAACAGCGCGGCGCTGGCGAGCTCGACGCAGTTCATCTCGATCGCACACTGCCGGCAATACGCGTCGATCACCGTATCGGGCGGCATCTGCATGTTGCCGAAGCTCGCCATGAAGTGCGCCATCGCGCGATTGCGCTCCGCGTGCTGCAACTCCGACGTCGCGACGCGCGAGTCGTAGTCGATGTCGTTCGCGCCGATCAGCCGCCGCACGAATTCGACGAGCGCCGTCTCGGCTTTCACGAAGCGGCGGCACAGCACGTCGGTGACGACCAGCGCGCCCGCATTGATGAACGGATTGCGCGGCTTGCCGCGTTCGCTTTCGAGCTGAACCAGCGAATTGAACGCGGTGCCGGACGGCTCGCGGCCGACCCGTTCCCACAGCGCGTCGCCCAGCAACTGGAACGCGAGCGTGCACGCGAACAGCTTCGAGATGCTCTGGATCGAGAAGCGCTCGTGCGCATCGCCGACCGTGTAAACGTTTCCGTCGAGCGTCACGACCGCCATCCCGAACTTGTCGGCGGGTACTTTCGCGAGTTCGGGAATGTAGTCGGCCACCCGTCCCTGGCCGATCCAGGGGGCGAGTTCGGTGTGGATGCGTTCAAGAATCGTCTGGTAATTCATCACGTCAGGCAGGATGGAAGCAGGGCCGGGATTCCGGCGAGCCCGTATGGAACCGTCCCGGCGCCGATTCGTCAAGCGCGGCCCGAGTCGCGCCCTTATTTTCAAGACAGCCAAACAGGCAAGCGGCGGGCGCAGTATCATGCGGTACGTTTCGGCCGATGGCCGGCGTCCGGCACCGGCCGGCGCCGCCGCGGCTTCCCGATGACCCGACCGCTGCCCATGTCTTTTCGCATCCTGCTCGTCGAAGACGACACCCGTCTGTCCACGCTGATCGCCGGCTACCTGCGCAAGAACGACTATGAAGTCGACACTGTGCTGCATGGTGACGCCGCGGTGCCGGCAATCCTGTCCATTCGTCCCGATCTCGTCATCCTCGACGTGAATCTGCCCGGCAAGGACGGCTTCGAAATCTGCCGCGAGGCCCGCAAGCAGTACGACGGCGTGATCATCATGGTGACGGCGCGCGACGAGCCGTTCGACGAGCTGCTCGGCCTCGAATTCGGCGCGGACGACTACGTGCACAAGCCGGTCGAGCCGCGCATCCTGCTCGCGCGGATCAAGGCGCAACTGCGCCGCGCGCCCGCGCGCGTGGCCGAAGGCACCGCGCCGCAGCCGGAGCGCTACGCGTTCGGGAAGTTCTCGATCGACCGCACCGACCGCACCGTCGTGCTGCCCGACGGCAGCACGCCCGATCTGACGTCGGCCGAATTCGACCTGCTGTGGGCGCTCGTGTGTCACGCGGGCGAAGTCGTCAGCCGCGACGATCTGATGCTGCAGTTGCGCGGTGTCGAATTCGACGGCCTCGACCGCACGATCGACGGGCGTATCTCGAAGCTGCGCCGCAAGCTGCGCGACGACGCGAGCAACCCGCAGCGGATCAAGACGATCCGCAGCAAGGGTTATCAATTCAGCAAGCACGCGTGGGAATGAAGCCGCCTTCGCGCGACGCCGCCACGTTCCGTGCGGGCATGCGGCCCGCCGGCCGGGAGCCGCGATGATCCGACGAACCCGTTCGCACCCCGATGCACCGCCGCTGCCGACGCTGCGCTACGTCAAATGGCGCTGGCTGCACTTCCGCCGCGCGTGGACCGACACGCGCGCCGACCGCATTCCGAGCTGGTCGCGCCTGTACCTGCGCACCTACCTGCATCTGCTCGGCCTCGTCCTGCTGACCGCGCTGGTGCCCGCGCTCGCGCTGTGCGTCGAATTGTCGCCGGAGGTCGTGTGGCATGCGTTCGATTCGCTGCCGGGCGATATCTGGATCGTGCTCGCGTTCGTGTTCACCGCGCCGGCGCTCGCCGCGTATCGGTGGATGCGGCCGGTCTGGTCGGATCTCGTAATGGTGCGCGAGCGGGCGATCGACTTCACCGGCGGGCGCTTCAACACGCGTGCGCGCGAATCGCACAGCGTGATCATCGGCCCGCTCGCGCGCACGCTCAATGCGCTCGCGATGCGCATGGAGCGGCTGATCGCCGCGCAGCGCGACCTGACGAACGGGATCTCGCACGAACTGCGCGCGCCGCTCGCGCGCGTGCGCTTCGCGCTCGAAATGCTGCGCGAACCGGGTTCGGCGGCCGAATACCAGGGCGCGCTCGAGAGCATCGCGCAGGACGTGACCGAGCTCGAGGAGCTGATCGACATGAGCCTCACGTATGCGCGGCTCGAATACAGCTCGCTGCAGTCGAACCTCGAGATGACCGCGCCGGTCGCGTGGTTCGAGCATCAGGTGAGCGACGCGCAACTGCTGTATCCGGACCGTGCGATCGAGTCGCGCATCGCGATCGGGTCGGATCTGCGCGTGAAGATGGACCGGCGGCTGATGTCGTATGCGATGCGCAACCTGCTGCGCAACGCGAGCAAGTACGCGCAATCGCGGATCGTCGTCGGGATCTCGCTCGTGCACGGCAACATCGGGATCTTCGTCGAGGACGACGGCCCCGGCGTGCCCGAGAGCGAACGCGAACGGATCTTCGACGCATTCGTGCGCCTGGACCGCCGTACCGGCGGCTACGGGCTCGGCCTGTCGATCACGCGACAGGTGCTCCACGCCCACAACGGCCGCATCGCGGTCGTCGATCCGGTCGAACTCGGCGGCGCGCGGTTCGAGATCAGCTGGCCGGTCTAGCGCCACGCCGCAAGGCCGATCCGCGGCAACCGTGAAGTCGATGGCCGCCGTCGAGACGGCGCCGCGGATACCGCCGCAGCGGCATCCGCGCATGCTCAATAAGTGCGGCCAAGCTGCAGGTAGAAGTTGCGTCGGCCGCCGGGGGCGAGCGCGACGCCGATATAGACGGGCCCGAACGCGGTCGACAGGCTCGTGAAGAACGTATAGCTCTGCTTGAGCGCGCCGCCGCCGATCTGCTGGCCGCTCGACCACACGTTGCCGACTTCCGCGCTGGCGCCCACCGACAGCGCCTTGACCGGCGACGCGTTGAACGTCATCAACTGGTTCATGTACGTGACCTGCCCGTACGCGAGCTCGTTGCCGTTCAGTTGGTCGGCCGCGTACGCGGACAGATGCTGGAAGCCGCCGAGCGTGAAGTTGAACGCGTTGATCAGGTTGGTGCCGCCGATGCTCTTGCCGCCCTCGATCGTCGCGCTGACGCTGTGCCGGCCGAACTGCTGCGCGATCATCGCCTTGCCGTAGATCTCGGTATAGGGTGCGTTGTTGATCCCGTCGGAGAATTCCTGCGCCGAGCCGCCGTTGCGCGACACCAGCGAGCGTTCGACGCGCAGCTCGGTGAAATAGCCCTTGCGCGGGAACAGCGGATCGTCGAGCTGGTCGATCACGAGCCGGGCGCGCGCGATCAGCGCCTGCGACGTGAAGCTCGGCCACAGCAGCGCCTGGCCGCTGCCGTCGTCGAACGGCAGGTTGTAGGTCGGCGAGCCGTGCCCGGTCACGTAACCGACGCCCATCCGGAAATCGCCGAGCCGCCCGATCGGCAAACCGAGATCGAGTCCGGCGCGCGCCGTCTGCATCAGGTACTGCGTGATCTTCACGTCGCCGGTGTCGTCGTACAGGTTCGCGTAGCGGCGCTGGTATTCCGCGTACGGCGACAGATAGACGCCGTATGCCATCGACAGCGGCTGGCGGAACTCGATGCGCGCGGATTGCAGGTCGCTGCCGATCGTCGTGTCCGCGCGGAATTCGAGCCCCGATTCCGTGAGCCACGGCCGCCGGTAGCCGACGTGCAGGCGGAAGCCGCCTTCGTCGGTCGAACTACTCGACATGCCGAGCCCGAACAGCAGGAAGTTGGGCCCCCAGTACTTCTCGCGCGCGTCGATCTCGAGCACGTTATCGTCGCCGCGGCTCACGATCTGTTGCGTGACGCTCTCGAAGTTGCCGCCCGTCGTGAGCCCGAGCAGATCCTGGCTGACGGTCTTCGGATCGTAGATGTCGCCCGGTTTCACGTGCAGCGCGTTGCTGACGACGCGCTTGGGCACGCCGCCGCTGGTCTTGATGTCGATGCGCGTGATCCGGATCGGCGGCGGCAGCGGCTGCGCGTGCGCGGACCGGTAGGCCGCGTACTGTTCCGGCGTGAGCGCGAAACGCCGCAGCTTCGGCAGCGCCGCGGTCGCGGCGATCTCGCCGGCGGCGATCGCCTGCTTCGCGTTCTGGAAATCGGTGAACGCGAGCGAGCCGAGGTCCGGCGTGAGCAGCACGTCGTGCGCGTCGAGCTGCTTGCGCTGCGCGGTCACGTTCTGGCGGATCAGGATGCCGACCATCTGCTGCATCACGTCGGCAGGCGACGCGAGCGCATCGAGCGGGCGCAGCGGCGAGCCGATGTCGACGGCGATCACGATGTTCGCGCCCATCTGCCGCGCGGTGTCGACGGGCAGGTTGCTGACGAGCCCGCCGTCCACGAGCGCGCGCCCGTTGATCTCGGCCGGCGCGAACAGGCCCGGCATCGCCATGCTCGCGCGAATCGCGAGCGGCAGCGAGCCGTGGTCGAGCACGACCATCTGGCCGGTCTGCAGGTCGGTCGCGACGGCGCGATACGGGATCGGCAGGTGGTCGAACGGCTGGTTGGTCGGCACGGCGGCCGTCCAGTTCGCGAGCAGCGCCTGCAGCCGGTTGCCCTGAACGAGGCCGACCGGCGCCTTGACGCCTTTCTTGCCGAAGCCGAGTGTCAGCCCGTTGATGTACAGGCGTTCGTCTTCCCGGCTGGTTTGCGGCAGGTCCGCGCGGTCCGTCACGTCGAACGCGATATCGGCCAGGTTGACCTCCGACAGCCGCTTCTGCATCTCGTCGGCCGCCATCCCGCTCGCGTACAGGCCGCCGACCACGGCGCCCATGCTGGTGCCCGCGATGCAGTCGATCGGGATCCGGTTGTCCTCCAGGACTTTCAGGACCCCGAGGTGTGCGTAGCCGCGCGCGCCGCCGCCGGACAGCGCGAGGCCGATCGACGGGCGGCCGGCCGGGCCGCCGTCGGCCGCGCAGGTGTGCGCCGGGGCGTTGGCTGCGGCCGCAACGGTCGGGGCGGCGGCGGATTCGGCGGCCGGCAGCGGTTGCGCGGCAACCGCGCAGCACCAGAAGGCAACGAGCGTCGTGCAGAGCGGGCGCAGCGGCGCCCAGCGGAAAGAAACGGTCGCTGTCATGGTGAACATACCTGGCGTGATCGTGCGTCGGAGGCCTGCCGGGAACAGGCAAGACCGAGAGATTACCGTGTTTTACAGGCCCGATGCGAGCGGCTGTTGCGTAGCCGGACGTGCGCGGGACGCCGTTTTCGGCAATTTCGTCGCGAAAAAATCATTGGAATTGGCTAAAGTATCGGAACGATTTGCCGCTAAGCTCGTGATGGGGCGGCATGCACGCGCGGCGAAAAGTGCGGCGCGGCTGTCCCGGCCCGCTCCTTCACAAAGGTTTGATATGTCGACACCGCTGTTCGGAAAGTTGTTTGCGCAACCCGTTGCGATCGACCCGGGAACGGCGAGTACGCGAATCTATACGCACGAACGCGGCGTGGTGCTGAACCAGCCGTCGGTCGTCTGCTTCCGCAAGGGCGGCGCGAGCGACGCGCGGCCCACCCTCGAGGCCGTCGGCGAGCTCGCGAAGGCGTTGCTCGGCCGCGAACCCGGGCATCTCGAAGCCGTGCGGCCCATGCGGCACGGCGTGATCGCGGACGCGCACGCGGCCGAGCAGATGATCCGCAGCTTCATCGACATGTCGCGCACCCGCTCGCGCTTCGGTCGCCGCGTCGAGGTCACGCTGTGCGTGCCGTCCGACGCGACGGCCGTCGAGCGCCGCGCGATCCGCGAGGCCGCGTTCGCGGCCGGCGTATCGGAGGTCGAACTGATCGAGGAACCGCTGGCGGCCGGGCTCGGCGCCGGTTTGCCGGTGACCGAGCCGGTCGGCTCGATGGTCATCGATATCGGCGGCGGGACGACCGAAGTCGCGGTCATCGCGCTCGGCGGCATCGTGTACCGCGAGGCGATCCGCGTCGGCGGCAGCCAGTTCGACGCCGCGATCGTCAACCATGTCCGCAACCTGTACGGCGTGCTGCTCGGCGAACAGACGGCCGAGCACGTGAAGAAGACGATCGGCTCGGCCACGAGCGCGGTGCCGCGCACGTCGACCCGCGCCGTCGGCCGCGGCATCGGCGACGGCCTGCCGCGCTCGGTCGAGCTGTCCAACCACGACGTCGCGGACGCGCTGGCCGCGCCGCTCAAGCAGGTGATCGGCGCGGTGAAGTCGGTACTGGAAAACGCGCCGGCCGAACTCGTGACCGACATCGCGAATCGCGGCGCGGTGCTCACGGGCGGCGGCGCGCTGCTCGCCGATCTCGAACGCCTGCTGTACGACGAGACCGGGCTGGTCGCGCGGATCGCCGACGAGCCGTCCACCTGCGCGGTGCGCGGCGCCGGCGAGGCGATGGGGCGGCTCGCGATGTGCCCGGCGGATTGAGCCGGGCGGTGCTGCCGGCCGCGGTCGGGCGCACGCTCTCACATTCTTTCGATCTTCCAGTGGCCGGCCCGCTCGGCCGGCATCGGTCCATCGCATGGACAGGCGCGGGCGCGCCGTGCTAGCGTGACGCGCCCGTTCGGGACCGGGCCGGCCGACGCCCCCGGCGACACCTGAGAGACCGAATACCTTGAAATATCGAACCAAACGGGGCTTCGCGGCCCGGACCGGCCGCGTGCTGGCCGTCGTCGCGTGCGTCTGGGGCGCGGCGGCGGCCGCGATCGTCGTCCACGGCGTGCGGATGCCGGGCGACCCGGCGGACGTCGCCGTGATCTTCGGCAACGCGCTCGACGAAACCGGCGCGCCGAAGCCGGTGCTCGCGGCCCGGCTCGATGTCGGCGTGCGTTGTTACCGCGCGGGGCAGTGCCCGGCGTTTCTGGTCAGCGGCGCGATCGACGGGCCCGGGCTGAACGAGGCGACGGCCATGCGCGACTACCTCGTCGCGCGCGGCGTGCCGGCGGACCGGATCGCCGTCGACGATCAGGGCGACAACACGCTCGCGACCGCGCAGCACACGCTTGCCTACCTGCGCGCGCATCGCCTGTCGCGCGTGCTGATCGTCAGCCAGTATTACCACCTCGCGCGGGCGCGCCTCGCGTTCGAGCGCGTCGGCATTGCGCGGTCGAACATCTCCGCCGCGTATCCGCGCCGCTTCCAGTGGCGCGATCTCTATTCGAGCTGGCGCGAGGTGCCGGCCTACGCGGTGTATGCGGTGCGGTTGTGGGTGAATCCCGATGCGCGGCCGGTTTCGTTTCGGCCGATGCTTTATCTGATGCGCCTGTTTTCGTGACGGGGCGGCCCGGAAGCGCGCGCTTCCGGTGCGGGTGGTTTCGTTGTTTTTTCCGGTTTTCTGTCGTCCGCGCCGGCCGCGCGGGTGTCATGGGCACTGAATAAATAATAGCGATTCTCGTTTCAGATGTCTTGAGGGGACAAAAATCAAAACAGTTTCGCCGACAGTTCCATAATCGAGGTCCGATCGATTTATTAAGCGGATGTTGATTATCTGCATGGATCATTCGTCGCGGTAAGAATATTGCACTGCAAAATCAGCGTGTATTGAATCGGGGCGATATATCGGTGTTTCCACCGATGCGGAACAATCGTTGTCTTTGCGAAAAATCAAGAAGGCCGGCGAAGAGTGTGTTGCATGTTATCGCTGCGCATCTGTCAGAAAGTAAAAAAACTACATAACCGTCGGCCGTTGATCCGACAGGAAAATATCGACTGGAAAACGGTTTGAGTTTGATATAGCCTAGTCTGACGAAAGCGGGCAGTAATCAAATCAACCAGAAAGTCGCTGCAAAAAAACAGGGGCCGTCACCATGTCATTCGACTAGTTCCGCAGCTGCATTTCCGGGCCGATCAAAACAATCATCACGAATAAACCGACAGCGCATCGCGATTGCCGGGGAGGACGCTTTTATCCGCGATTTTCTGCTGCGTGCCGTCCAGTGCGGCCGCAATACCCATACCAAAAACCGAAATCAATAAAGAGGGAAAGCATGAATCCTGCCCGTTCGAGAAAAACGAGTGAGCCGTTTCCGAGACTATTGCTGCCCACGGGCGTGTTTCTGGCGCTGTCGGGCGCGGGCATCGTTCCCGCCCAGGCGACCTGCAGCACCGCGGGCACGACGGTGACCTGCTCCGGCGCCGCGAACCCGCTGGCGCCCAGTTATTCGAACAGCGCCAACAACCTGAATGCGACGGTCAACCCCGGTGCAAGCGTCGGTGTGCTGCTCGGGGTCGGCGGCACGGCGATGTCGTTGACCGGCAGTAACGTCACGCTGACCAACAACGGCACGATCGACCCGTCCGTGCTCGGCTCGGGGCTCGGCGTGCTGTCGAGCGGCGCGGTGGTCGGCAACGCGGCGGCGAGCACCACGACCGTGACCAACAACGGCACGATGAACGGCTCGACCGGCGTCGCGATCAGCGGCGTGACCGGCATGGCGCTGTCGGTCCAGAACGGCACGGGCGGCACGTCGACGATCAACAACACCGGCACGATCGGCTCGTCCCCACTGCCCGGCGCGACCCTCGTCGGCGCCGATGCGCCGGTGGTCGCCGCATACGGCGGCGGCACGGTCAACATGACGAACAGCGGGACGATCACCGGCCGCGTGTCGCTCGGTTCGAACGGCACGCCGGGGCAGGGCAATACGTTCACCAACTCGGGCACGATCAACGGCGGCGTGTCGATGGGGGCGAACAGCACGAACACGTTCAATGCCGTGACGGGCTCGTCGGTCAACACGGCCGGCGGCACCGGCGGCGCGTTCAACATCACGATCGGCCCGGTCACGCTCGGCGTGGCCGCAACCGGCGTCGTCGACGGCGGCGCGGGCGGCAACAATACGCTCAACCTGCAGCAGGGCGCCGCGGCGAACGGCACGATCGCGGTCAACAACTACATCAACTTCAATCACCTCGACGTCACGAGCGGCAACTGGACCATCAACGGCGCGTCCACCGCGCAGGACGCGACGCTGACGGGCGGCGTGGCGATCATCAACGACAACGCGTCGCTCGGCACCGGGACCGTCACGGGCAACGGCGGTGCGTTGCAGGCGGGTACGGCGGGGCTCGACGTGTCCAACAACGTGTCGCTCGGCGCGGGCGGCCTGACGGTGCAGGGCGCGACCGGTCTGACGCTGTCCGGCACGGTGTCGGGCGGCGGCGCGCTGACGAAGAACGATGGCGGCACGCTGACGCTGTCCGGCGCGAACGGCTACACGGGCGGCACGAACCTGAACGGCGGCGGCCTGGTGGTCGGCAACAATTCGTCGCTCGGCACCGGCGCGCTGAACGTCAACGCGTCGGCATCGCTCGACACGAGCGCGAACGTGACGCTCGGCAACACGGTCAATCTCGCGACCGGCTCGACGCTGACGCTCGGCGGCAGCAACGATCTCGGGCTGACCGGCGCGATCGGCGGAAGCGGCGGCCTCGTGAAGAACGGCGCGGCGACGACGACGCTGACCGGCGCGAACACGTACACGGGCGGCACGACGATCAATGCGGGCACACTTGCACTCGGCGCGGGCGGCAGCCTCGCGTCGACGGGCACGATGAACCTGGCCGGCGCCGGCGCGACGCTGGATCTGGGCGGTGCGGCGGGCGGGCAGACGCTCGGCGCGCTGTCGGGTGTCGCGGGAACGAGCGTGAACCTCGGCGCCAATTCGCTGACGCTCGGCGGCAGCATCAATGCCACCTATGCCGGCACGATCGGCGGTTCGGGCAGCGTGACGCTGTCGGGTACCGGCACGCAATCGCTGACGGGCGCGAACACGTACACGGGCGGCACCAACCTGAACGGCGGCAACCTCGTCGTCGGCAGCAATACGTCGCTCGGCCTCGGTGCGGTGAATGTCAACGGTTCGTCGACGCTCGATGCGACTGCCAACGTGTCGCTCGCGAACGGCGTCAACATCGCGACGGGCACGACGCTGACGGTCGGCGGCAGCACCGATCTCGGCCTCGGCGGCGTGATTTCCGGCGGCGGCGGTCTCGTGAAGAACGGCGCGGCGGCGCTCACGCTGTCGGGCGCGAACAACTATGCGGGCGGCACGACGCTGAACGCCGGCGGACTGGTACTCGGCAACGCCTCGGCGCTCGGTACCGGCGCGCTGACCGTCGGCGGCGCGGCGACGCTCGATACGACCACGAACCTGTCGGTCGGCAATGCGATCAATCTCGACGCGAGCGCCGCACTCACACTGGGCGGCAGCAACAGCCTTACGCTGGGGGGCACGATTGCCGGCGCGGGCAGCCTCGTGAAGGACGGCGCCGCGACGACGACGCTGACCGGCACGAACACGTACACCGGCGGCACGACGATCAATGCGGGCACACTTGCGCTCGGCGCGGGCGGCAGCCTTGCATCGACCGGCGCGATGAATCTGGCGGGCGCGGGCGCGACGCTGGATCTGAGCGGTGCGACGGGCGGGCAGACGCTCGGCGCGCTGTCGGGCGTCGCGGGAACGAACGTGAACCTCGGCGCCAACGCGCTGACGCTCGGCGGCACCGCGAGCGGCACGTTCGGCGGGGTGATCGGCGGTACCGGCAGTCTCACGTTGTCGGGTACCGGCACGCAGACGCTGAACGGCGCCAATACCTACAGCGGCGGCACGAACCTCAATAGCGGCAGTCTCGTGCTCGGCAACGGCGGGGCGCTGGGCGCCGGCGCGCTGAACGTCGGCGGCGCGGCCACGCTCGATACGAATGCAGCCTTGTCGGTCGGCAATGCGATCAATCTGGGCACGGGCGCCGCGCTGACGCTCGGCGGCAGCAACAGTCTTACGCTCGGTGGCGCGATTGCCGGCACGGGCAGCCTCGTGAAGGACGGCGCGGCGACCACGACGCTGACCGGCGCGAACTCCTATACGGGCGGCACGACGATCAACGCGGGCACGTTGGCGATCGGCGCGGGCGGCAGCCTTGCATCGACGGGCGCGATGAACCTCGCGGGCGCCGGCGCGACGCTGGATCTGAGCAGTGCGACAGGCGGGCAGACGCTGGGTGCGCTGTCGGGTGTCTCGGGAGCGAACGTCAACCTCGGCGCCAATGCACTGACGCTCGGGGGCACGGCGAGCGGCACGTTTAGCGGGGTGATCGGCGGCACGGGCAGCCTCACGTTGTCGGGCACCGGCACGCAGACGCTGAACGGCGTCAATACCTACAGCGGCGGCACGAACCTCAATAGCGGCAGCCTCGTGCTCGGCAACGCCGGGGCACTGGGCGCCGGCGCGCTGACCGTCGGCGGCGCGGCCACGCTCGATACGAATGCGGCCTTGTCGGTCGGCAACACGGTCAATCTCGCGACCGGCTCGACGCTGACGCTCGGCGGCAGCAACGATCTCGGGCTGACCGGCGCGATCAACGGAAGCGGCGGCCTCGTGAAGAACGGCGCGGCGACCACGACGCTAACCGGCGCGAACACCTATACGGGCGGCACGACGATCAACGCGGGGACGCTGGCGCTGGGTGCAGGCGGCAGCCTCGCGTCGACGGGCACGATGAATCTCGCCGGTGCCGGCGCGGCGCTGGATCTGAGCGGTGCGACAGGCGGGCAGACGCTCGGCGCGCTGTCGGGCGTCGCGGGAACGAACGTGAACCTCGGCGCCAACGCACTGACGCTCGGCGGCACGGCGAGCGGCACGTTCGGTGGGGTGATCGGCGGCACGGGCAGCCTCACGTTGTCGGGTACCGGCACGCAGACGCTGTCCGGCGCGAACACCTACACGGGCGGCACGACGATCGCCGGCAGCAGCACGCTGGCGCTCGGCGCGGGCGGCAGCCTTGCGTCCGGCAGTGCGCTGAACCTCGCGGGCGCGGGGGCGACGTTCGACTTGAGCGGCGCGACCGCCTCGCAAACGCTCGGCACGCTGACCGGCGCGGCCGGCACGAGTGTGAACCTCGGCGGCAACGGGCTGACGCTGAGCGGCAGCGGCAGCAACACGTTCGGCGGCGCGATCGGCGGCACCGGCGGCCTGACGCTGGCCGGCAGCGGCACACAGACGCTGACCGGCGCGAACACGTACACCGGCGGCACGACGATCAGCGGCGGCGGCACGCTGGCGCTGGGTGCGGGCGGCAGCCTCGCCTCGACCGGCGCGGTGAATCTCGCCAGCGCCGGTGCGACGTTCGACGTGAGCGGCGCGACGGGCGCGCAGACGATCGGCACGCTGACCGGCTCGGCCGGCACGAACGTCAACCTCGGCACGAATGCGCTGACGCTGAATGGCACCACCAACGGTACGTTCGGAGGAACGATCGGCGGCGCCGGCGGGCTGACGGTCGCCGGCACGGGCACCCAAACGCTGACGGGCGCGAACACGTACACGGGCGGCACGACGATCGCCGGCGGCAGCACACTCGCACTCGGCGCGGGCGGCAGCCTCGTGTCGGGGAGCGCCGTGAACCTCGCGGGCACGGGGGCGACGTTCGACGTGAGCGGCGCGACGGGCGCGCAGACGTTCGGTACGCTGACCGGCGCGGCCGGCACGAACGTGAATCTCGGCGCGAATGCGCTGACGCTGAACGGCAGCGGCAACGGTACGTTCGGTGGTGCGATCGGCGGGACGGGCGGCGTGACGTTCGCCGGCACGGGCACGCAAACGCTGACGGGGGCCAACACGTATACGGGCGGCACGACGATCGCCGGCGGCAGCACACTCGCCCTCGGTGCGGGCGGCAGCCTCGCGTCGGGGAGCGCCGTGAACCTCGCGGGCACGGGGGCGACGTTCGACGTGAGCGGGGCGACGGCCGCGCAGACGATCGGCACGCTGGCCGGCGCGGCCGGCACGAACGTGAATCTCGGCGCGAATGCGCTGACGCTGAACGGCAGCGGCAACGGTACGTTCGGCGGCGCGATCGGCGGGACGGGCGGCGTGACGTTCGCCGGCACGGGCACGCAAACGCTGACGGGTGCGAATACGTACACGGGCGGCACGACGATCGCCGGCGGCAGCACGCTCGCGCTCGGCGCGGGCGGCAGCCTCGCATCGACGGGCGCGGTGAATCTCGCGGGCACGGGTGCGACGTTCGACGTGAGCGGCGCGACCGGCACGCAAACGATCGGTGCGCTGTCGGGTGCGGCCGGCACGAACGTGAATCTCGGTGCGAACGCGCTGGCGCTGAACGGCAGCGGCAGCAATACCTTCGGCGGCACGATCGGCGGCTCGGGCGGCGTGACGGTGGCGAGCGGCACGCAGGTGCTGACCGGCGGCAACACGTACACGGGCGGCACCACGATCGCAGCCGGCGGCACGCTGCAACTCGGCAACGGCGGCACGTCGGGCAGCGTGGCCGGCGACGTCGTCGACAACGGTGCGCTGATCGTCAATCAATCGGGCAACGTGACGATCGCGAGCGTGCTGTCCGGCACCGGTTCGCTGACCCAGGCCGGCAGCGGGCAGCTCACGCTGACCGGCACGAACACGCTGAGCGGCCCGACCACGGTCGCCGCGGGCACGCTCGCCGTCAACGGTTCGCTCGGCCAGTCGACCGTCACCGTGCAGAACGGCGCGACGCTGACGGGCACCGGCACGATCGGCGGCCTCGTGGTGCAAGGCGGCGCGACGGCGGCCGCCACGCAGCCGGGCGCGGCGCTGAACGTGGGCGGCAACGTCACGTTCCAGCCGGGTTCGACGTTCCAGGTCGCCGCGACGCCGCAGCAAAGCGGCAGCCTCGCGGCGAGCGGCACCGCGACGCTGAACGGCGGCACCGTGCAGGTGCTCGCGAACCAGAGCACCTATCAGCCGGGCACGACGTACACGATCCTCAGCGCGTCGTCGGGCGTGCAGGGCGCGTTCACCCAGGTGAGCGCGAACTATGCGTTCCTCACGCCGACCCTCAGCTACGATCCGGGTCACGTGTATCTGCAACTGGCTCAGAACGGCACGTCGCTGCCCGACGTCGCCACCACGCCGAACCAGCGCTCGGTCGCGACCGCGGTGGCCGCGCTCGGCACCGGCAATCCGCTGTACGACACGGTGCTGACGGCCGACGCGCCGACCGCGCGCCGCGCGTACGGGCTGCTCGGCGGCGAACTGCAGGCGAGCCTGAAGAGCATGCTGCTGCTCGACAGCCGCTATGTGCGCGACGCGGTGACCGATCGCGTCCGTCAGGGGCTCGCGCCCGGATCGGGCCCGCTCGCGGCGCTGTCGTCGGGCGGCGCCGCGCTGTGCGGCGACAACACGGCCGGCGTGGCCGACCCGACGCTGCCGCCGGAACGCCGGATCGGTTCGCGCGACGGGTGCTATGGCGGGACGCCTTATCAGCCGGTCGTGTGGGGGCAGGCGTTCGGCGGCCGCAGCCGGCTCGCCGGCGACGGCAACGCATCGTCGATCAACCGCAGCATGACGGGCTTCATCGCCGGCGCCGACATGGCGTTCAACGACAAGTGGCGTGCGGGTCTGGCCGCGGGCGTCACGCACAGCTCGCTCGACAACGACCAGAGTTCGTCGGCGGCGGTGAACAGCTACTACCTGTCGCTGTACGGCGGCGCGCAGTACGGCGCGCTCGGCGTGCGCGGCGGCGCTTCGTACACGTGGTATCGCATCAACAGTGACCGCTATCCGGGCTTCGCGGGCTTCTCGGATCACGACTCGGCCGGCTACAACGCGCATTCTGCGCAGGTGTTCGGCGAAGTCGGTTACGCGCTGCCGGTCGGCCCGGTCGCGATCGAACCGTTCGCGGGCCTCGCGTACGTGAACCTGCATACCGACGGCTATACGGAAACCGGCGGCGCGGCCGCGCTGCGTGCCGGCGGTGAGACGACCCACGTCGGCTTCTCGACGCTCGGCCTGCGTGCGGCGTCGCAGCTCGGCTCGATCGCGAGCGGCACGTTCACCGCGCGCGGGACGGTCGGCTGGCGGCATGCGTTCGGCAACGTGCGGCCGTCGTCGGCGTTCACGTTCGCGAATGGCGGCACGTCGTTCCAGGTATCGGGCGTGCCGATTGCTCGCGACAGCGCGGTGCTCGAAGCCGGCATCGACGCGAACATCACGAAGCGCCTGACGCTCGGCCTCACGTACAGCGGCCAATACGGCAGCGGCGTGCGCGACAACGCGATCCTCGGCAACATCCTGTGGAAATTCTGACCGGCGACTGACGTGCCCGTACGCGGCGCCATGCGACGAAGCAACGTCGTCTGGCGCCGCGGCCGTTTCGTCGCTGCGCACGTTCGCCGTTCTGGCCTATCCTGTGCGAAACACGCGACGCGCGCCGCGCGTTGCGCCTCGACACAGGAGCATCGATGCCGAATCACGCCGAAGCCACGACGACGCAGGCGCCGCAAGTCGCGCCGATTCCCCCGGCCACCGCGTCGGGTCCCGCTTTCATCGCGCCCGAAGCCGATCCGCAGGTCCTCGCGCGCAACAACCAGTACGTGCTGAAATCCGGCGACGCGTTCGTGGTCAGCGACGCGCTCGGCGACATCGCCGGCCATGACGACGGCCTGTTCGTCGACGACATGCGCGTGCTGTCGACGTGGCGCCTGACGTTCGGCGGCCGCGCGCCGTCGCTGCTGTCGGGCGCGACGAGCGCCGACAACGCGTCGTTCACCGCGCACCTGACGAACCGCCCGCTGCCGCCGCTCGGCGGCCACGAGACGCCCGAGGGCGTGATCCATATCGAGCGCATGCGCGTGCTCGCGGGCGACGTGCTGCACGAAGCGCTGACGCTGACGAACTACGGCGCGAGCGAAGCCGAGGTGCCGCTGTCGCTGTCGTTCGCGGCGGATTTCAAGGACATGTTCGAAGTGCGCGGCACGCGGCGGCCCAAGCGCGGCACGGTGGGCGCGCCGCGCGTCGACGCGGGCGCGGTGCGGCTGCGTTACGACGGCCTCGACGGCGTGGAGCGCAACGTGACCGTGCATTTTTCGCCGGCGCCCGACGCGCTGTCGGTCGATCGTGCCGACTACACGCTGACGATCGCCGCGCAGGCGTGCGTGTCGATCTACCTGACCGTCGATGCGACGCTCGGGCCCGCGCAGGGCGAAGGGCCCGGGTGCGGCCGCGTCGCGCTGCGCACGGCGCTCGTCGGCGTGCATCGCGAGATGCGGGCACGGCGCGAGTCGATGGCGCGCGTGAACACCGGCAATCCGCTGTTCGACGCGTGGCTCGATCGTTCGCTCGCGGATCTCGGGCTGCTCACGACGCAGCTCGACACGGGGCCGTACCCGTATGCGGGCATTCCGTGGTTCTCGACGCCGTTCGGCCGCGACGCGATCATCACGTCGCTGCAGATGCTGTGGCTGCAGCCGTCGCTCGCGCGCGGCGTGCTGCGCTTTCTCGCCGAGCATCAGGCGCGCGAGACCTCCGCGTTCCGCGACGCGGAGCCCGGCAAGATCATGCACGAGTTCCGCCGCAGCGAGATGGCCGCGACGGGCGAGGTGCCGTTCGCGCTGTACTACGGCGGCGTCGATACGACACCGCTGTTCATCGTGCTCGCGGGCGCCTATGCCGAGCGCACCGGCGACGATGCGCTGATCGACGAGCTGTGGCCCGCGCTCGAGCGCGCCGTGCAATGGGTGATCGACAAGTGCGACCGCAATCCGTACGGACTGCTCGACTACCAGCGCACGTCGGAGCGCGGCCTCGCGAACCAGGGCTGGAAGGACAGCCACGATTCGGTGTTCCATGCGGACGGCCGTTTCCCGGACGGGCCGATCGCGCTCGTCGAGGTGCAGGCCTACGCGTGCGCGGCGCTCGACGCGATGTCGGCGTGCGCGCACCGGCGCGGCCATGCGGCCGACGCGACGCGCTACGCGTTGCGCGCGAAGACGCTGCGCGACCAGGTCGACGCGCTGTTCTGGATGCCGGAAGGCGATTTCTACGGGATCGCGCTCGACGGGCATGGCGAGCTCTGCCGCGTGTTCGCATCGAACGCGGGCCACCTGCTTGCGTTCGGGCTGCCGGACGCCGAGCGCGGCGCGGCGGTCGCCGGCGTGCTCGGCTCGGCGCTGTTCCAGACGGGCTGGGGCATCCGCACGCTCGCGGCCGGCCAGCCGCGCTTCAACCCGATGGCCTATCACAACGGTTCGGTGTGGCCGCACGACAACGCGCTCATCGCGCGCGGCCTGGCGCGCTACGGCGACAAGACGGCCGCAGTGAACCTGCTGCGTGCGCTGTTCGAGGCGGCGGTGAGCTTCGAGATGCGTCTGCCGGAACTGTTCTGCGGGTTCCCGCGCCGGCGCGGCGAACCGCCGACCGCGTATCCGGTTGCCTGCCTGCCGCAGGCGTGGGCGGCCGGCGCGCCGTTCATGATGCTGCAGGCGTGCCTCGGCGTGAGCATCGACGCGTCGCGCCACGAGGTGCGCGTCGAACGCCCGGCATTGCCGGAAGGCGTCGACTGGCTGCGGATCGATGCGCTGCGCGTCGGCGACGAAACCGTGTCGCTGACGTTCCGCCGGGTCGACGGGCAGGTCGTCGCGGCGGCGGAGCGGCCGGGCCGCGTCAAGGTGGTCGCGGTGCTGTAGCGGGGCGCCGCGCGAACGTTGCGCGATGTCGCGCCACGTTCGCGCGCGGCGGCATAGAATCGTGACATGACCCTTGAACGATGGCGGAGGTAGACGATGACGACCGACAACCGGCCCGACGACGGCGAGCACAAGCTCGAGAATCTGGAAGCGGCGGTCGACCACCTGCACAAGTCGATCGAATCGCAGAGTATCGCGGTCGGCGCGGCGAAGGGCATTCTGTTCAGCCTGATCGAAACGCTGGGCGCACTGATCGGCGATCCCGACCTGCCCGAGCATGCGCGTTCGGGCTACGAAGCGTTGCGCGACAAGGCGAGCGAATTGCGCGGCGGGCTCGACCGCCATTGACGTACGGGGCGGCGCAGGCGCTGCCCGATTCTGCGCACGCGGCACAAAACCCCGTGCGCTCAATCAGTTAGGTGCCCGATACGCAGGATATCCACACGCTTGCCAACACAATCTGTGGAGAACCGCCCGGCCTGCGGCCGGGCGCGCCACGCATGCGCGGCGCGCGGTTCCACAATCATTCCGGTGCCACGCCATTGACCGGTCAAGGTCCGTGAATCGAATCCCCTTGTGTATCAAGATGTTACGCGTCCGATCCGGCGGATATCCACAGGCTTGCCAACAAAATCTGTGGACAACTCGCAATCGATTGCGTCGCACGGGTTGAGGATCCGGCCCGAATGCGAGCAGTGCGCGAAGCCCGCGTGCAAAGGCTGCCCGCGCCGTGCGTCGGCGCGCGAATGCTTGCGCGATCAAGGGGTTAGGCGCCACGTACCCAGGATATCCACATCCTTGCCAACAAAATCTGTGGACAAGCGCGGCCGCGTCAGTTCGCCGGCGCCGTACCGGCCGCTTCCGCCACGATCCAGTCGCGAAAGAGCGTCATCGCCGGCGTCAGCGGCTTCGACTTCAGCGACGTGAGCCAGTAGCCGCCCGCGCGCACGTCGATGTCGAACGGCCGCGCGAGCTGGCCGAGCTGCAGTTCGCGCGAGAACATGCACGCGGGCGCGAGCGCGACGCCCGCACCCTGCATCGCGGCCTCGACCATCAGCCGGGACGAATCGAACACGGGCCCATTGACGGCCCACGGTTCGAGCCGCGCGGCGTCGAACCAGCCGTGCCATTCGTCGGTGCGATACGAGCGCAGCAGCGTTTCGTTCGCGAGATCGGCCGGACGCGCGACGCGCCGCGCGATGTCCGGCGCGCACAGCGCGGTGAGCGGCGCATCGAGCAGCCGCTCGTTGCGCGTGGCCGGCCAGTTGCCTTCACCGAAGCGGATCGCGAAATCGAGGCCCTCGGCGGCGAGGTCGACGACGTTGTTGTTGGTCCGCAGCCGCAGCTCGACGAACGGGTGCGTGTCGCCGAACTGCTTCAGCCTAGGCATTAGCCAGCCTAGGGCAAAGGTGCCGACGACGCCGAGCGTCAGCACCTCGTGGAAACGCCCGCCGTCGAACTGCTTGAGCACTGTCTCGATGCGGCTGAACGCGTCGCTCAGCACCGGCAGCAGCGCGCGCCCCTCGTCGGTCAGCCCGAGGCCGCGCGGCAGCCGCGTAAACAGCGTGCAGCCGAGCCGCTCCTCGAGCGAGCGCACCTGCTGGCTGACGGCGGCCTGGGTCACGCTCAGCTCGAGGCCGGCGCGCGTGAAGTTCAGGTGGCGCGCCGACGATTCGAACGCGCGCAACGCATTGAGCGGAAGATGAGGGCGAAGCTTCGTCATAAGAATTTCTTTTGTCAGCGCTCAATTATCGTTGCTTGTCGGGCAACCGTAAAGTGCCGATAGTGCTGCCTCGGCGGCCGGCCGTTTTCAACGCGCCAACCACGTTTCGCCGCCGTTCCACCACGAGACAACCGACATGACCTACTCATCGAAACGTCGATCCCTGTTGCTGGCCGCCGCGACGGCGCCGCTCGTTCTTACCGTCACCGCATGCGCGTCGCGACAGGCCGCTGCGCCGGACGCCGCCACGGCGGCAGCGGCGGCTGCCGCGGACGCCATTGCGCCTGTTGCTGCTGCGACGACGCTGGCCGATCTCGAACGCGACGCGGGCGGCCGTCTCGGCGTGTGCGCGATCGACACGGCGAGCGGCCGGGTCATCGAGCATCGCGCGGGCGAGCGCTTCCCGTTCTGCAGCACGTTCAAGGCGATGCTGAGCGCCGCGGTGCTTGCGCGGAGCGTCGAGCAACCGGGCTTGCTGCAACAGCGCGTGACGTATACGAAGGCCGATCTCGTCAACTATTCGCCGGTATCGGAGAAGCACGTCGGCGCGGGCATGACGGTCGCCGCGCTGTGCGAGGCCACGATCCAGTACAGCGACAACTCGGCCGCGAACCTGCTGATGAAGCTGATCGGCGGACCGTCGGCGGTCACGGCCTACGCGCGCTCGATCGGCGACGACACGTTCCGTCTCGATCGATGGGAGACCGAACTGAATACCGCGTTGCCGGCCGACCCGCGCGACACGACGACGCCGGCCGCGATGGCCGCCAGCCTGCGCGTGCTGACGCTCGGCGACGCGTTGCCGGCCGCGCAGCGTGAGCAGCTCGTCACGTGGCTGCGCGGCAACAAGGTCGGCGACAAGCGAATCCGCGCGGGCGTGCCGGCCGGGTGGACGGTCGGCGACAAGACCGGCACCGGCGACTACGGGACGACGAACGACGTGGGCGTCATCTGGCCGACGTCGCGCGCGCCGATCGTGCTGGCCGTGTACTACACGCAGACGCGAGCCGATGCGCGGGCGAAGGACGACGTGATCGCGTCGGTCGCGCGCATCGTCGCGCGGACGTTCGGCTGAGCGGCGCGGCACGGCAGGGCGCGACAGGCATCGCGCACGCCGCGGGCGCATCGTGCCGCAGTCGTGACCCGCGCGATCAAACGTTGTGCGATCAACGACTTAGCTCGCGCATGCTCAGGATATCCACATGCTTGCCAACAAAAAGTGTGGACAAGCCCGCGCGCAGCGGGCGCGCCGCGCGGCGCGCGCCGTCGTGCCGCGTTTGAAGCAGCGCGGACAAAGTCTTTCGGATCAAGCGCTTGGCCGCGGTATGCGCAGGCTATCCACACGCTTGCCAACACAATCTGTGGACAAGCACCGCAGCCGGCGCGGCGGGCGGCGCATCACGTACCGCAGCGGCATGCAACCGGCGCTTGGCCGCCCGTGTGCCGTTTCTAGGCGGCGCGGACAAAGTCTTTCGGATCAAATGCTTGATCGCGGTATGCGCAGGCTATCCACATGCTTGCCAACAAAATTTGTGGGTAAGTGGGCGATGCAGGTTCGGTCCGCATGCAGCGGTCATGACGGGGGGCGGGCGTCCGTTGTCGCGGCGTCGTGACGCGATGTGCGGCGAAGGGTGCGCGCGACGGCCATCACGTGCGCCGCGTCTGCATCACGCGTGCCAAAGTCCATCGGATCAAGGGTTTAGCGTCGCGGTGCGCAGGATATCCACAAGCTTGCCAACATTTTCTGTGGAGAAGTCGGCGGTCGCGATTCGGCCGATGTCATGCGCCGCCACACGTCGCACACGCGGACTCGCGCCGTGCAGATATCGGCCACGCCAGACCTTCTGGATGAAGCTGCGTCGAGATGAATCCCGGCTGCCGCTTCATGAACGCCGCGTCGGCCTTCAGACGACGAGAAAGTCGGCTTCGTCGGCGGCCGCCAGCGTGAAGCGGCCGATGTGAGCGCGTGCTTGCCGCAGTCCGGCGCGTTTGCCGCGCACCGATGACAAACCCTTTCCGATCAACGGCTTGGTGCCGTTAATGGAGGGGTTGTCCACAAGCTTGCCAACATAATCTGTGGACAAGCCGCCCGCCGCCCGCGCATCAGGCCGGCCGCGGGAAGCGCACCGTGACGGTCAGCCCGCGCCCGCCGCGCGAGGTCGCGAGCGCGACGGTCGCGCGATGCTGTTCGGCGATCCGCTTGACGATCGACAACCCGAGCCCGCTTCCCGACGACGTGACTGCCTGCGCGCCTTCGCCGCGATAGAAGCGCTCCCACACGTCGGTGCGTTCTGCCTCCGGAATGCCGGGGCCGTCGTCGGCCACCTCGAGCACGGGCGTCGCGCCGTCGATGCGCGCGGACACGTCGACGCGCGCGCCTTCGCCTGCATAGCGGATCGCGTTGTCGACGAGATTGTTCAGCAGCACGCGCAGCGTGTCGGCATTGCCCGCGGCCATCACCGGTGCGTCGACGATCGCGCCGAGATCGATGCGGTGCGCGTCGGCGACGCGCGCGCGGTCCGACACCACCGAGCGGCACAGCGCGGCGAGATCGACCGGCGCCGACGCGGCGACGGCCGCCTGCGCATCGGGTTCGAGGCGCGCGAGCGTCAGCAACTGTTCGGCGAGGTGGCCGAGGCGCGTCGTGCCGGCGTGGATCTGCGCGAGGATGCGCTCGCGCTCCTCCGCGGTCGCCGCGCGCCGCAGCAGTTCGGACTGGATCGACAGCCCCATGATCGGCGTGCGCAATTCGTGCGCGGCATCGGCGATGAAGTGCCGCTGCAGCGTGAACGAGCGGTCGAGGCGCGCGAGCAGGTCGTTGATCGCCTCGGCGAGCGGGCGGACCTCGTTCGGCATCGATGCGACGTCGACCGGCTCGAGATTGTTCGCATTCCTGCGTTTCAGGCCTGCCGCGATCGCCCGCAGCGGCTGCAGCCCCGCGCCGATGCCGAACCACAGGCCCAGCGCGAGCAGCGGCAGCATCGAGAACACCGGCCACAGCAGATGGACGGCGATGCCCGCGATCGCTTCCCAGCGCGCATGCCGCGCCTGCGCGAGCCGGATCGTCGTGCCGCCGCGCTCCGTCACATAGGTGCGCCACGGCTGGCCGCCGACGTCGACGCTCGCGATGCCCTGCTGCGCGGGTGGTGGCAGCTTCGAGTCGCGGTCGGTCGAATACACGAGCGTACCGTTGCGCCACACCTGCAGCAGCACCGCATCGGGGTCGCTCGCCTCGAAGCCGTGCTTGCCTCTGGCGCGGTTGCTGAACGACAGCTCGCCGTTCGGGCCGACGACGATCTGTTTCGACATGCTGCGCATCTGGTCGTCGAGCAGGTCGTCGAGTTCGCGCAGCGCGCCCCAGTAGGTGCCGGCGCTCGCGACCAGGCCGATCACGCAGGCGGCCGGCATCAGCCACGTCAGCAGGCGCCGCCGCAGCGATGCGTTGCGCCAGCGCGCGATAGCGCGTTGCACGCGCGTCACGTGCCGTCACCGATCCGGTACCCGACGCCGCGCACCGTGCGGATCACGTCGTGCCCGAGTTTCTTGCGCAGGTTGTGGATATGCACCTGCACCGCGTTGCTCTCGATTTCCTCGCCCCGGCTGTACAGCCGTTCCTCGAACTGTTCGCGCGAAATCACCGCGCCCGGTTCGCGCATCAGCTCGTGCAGCAGCACGAATTCCTTCGGCGACAGCGGCACTTCGTCGTCGTCGAGCCAGACGAGGTGCTTGACGGGATCGAGCCGCAGCGGGCCGATCGCGAGCGTCGTCTGCGCGCGGCCCGCATGGCGGCGGTTGACCGCGCGGATGCGGGCGAGCAGTTCGTCGAGCTCGAACGGCTTGACGAGATAGTCGTCCGCGCCGCTGTCGAGGCCCGCGATGCGGTCGGGCACGCCGTCGCGCGCGGTGATGATGATCGCGGGGAGGTTTTCGTCGCGGCGGCGCAGCGCGGCGAGCACCGACAGGCCGTCGCGGTTCGGCAACCCGAGATCGAGCAGCAGCAGCCCGTAGCCGGTCGTGCGCAGCGCGAGCGACGCGGCGTCGCCGTCCTTCACCCAGTCGACCGCGAAGCCTTCCTGTTTGAGGCCCTGTTCGAGCCCGCTGCCGATCAGCGGATCGTCCTCGACGAGCAGTACGCGCATGGATTCGTGTCTCTTCAACGGGGGCGCCGCGGCGCCCGGGGTTCCCATGATAAGCGCGCGCATCTTAGGTCTGGCTTAAATGCGCGCGGTGCGTGGCCTCGTTTCGTACTCGTCCGATGCGGCGCCGTGTCACTTCGGCATGCCCTTCAGGTTTGCTTAATCTTACGGTCCGTAATCTGGCGCTGTCGCGTTCAACGAAGCGCGGCGCCACATCGAAGAAGAGGAACGAGATCATGAAACACCTGGCCAGAATCCTGATGATTGCACTCGCCACGCTGCCTGCCGCCGTCCATGCGCAATACACGGGGCCGTCCGCACTGACCACGACGACCGTGAAGGAACTGCTCGCGAATGGCAAGGACGACCAGCACGTGCAGTTGCAGGGGCGCATCGTCAAGCACGTCGGCGGCGAGGATTACGAATTCGCCGATGCCACCGGTACGATCCGCGTCGAGATAGACCACAAGCTGTGGGCAGCCGGCCAGCCCGTCAGCGACAAGAACGAAGTGAAGCTGACCGGCGAATTCGAGCGCAAATGGTCGGGCAGCGTGAAGGTCGACGCCGATCACGTCGAAGTGCTGCGCTGACCGGTGGGCGCGGGGCCGGTGATACCATGGACGACCGGTTCCCGTTCCCACCAAGATGGCCGCCAATTTCGACGAACTCGCGTCCCGGATCCGGGCGCAATTTTCCGAGCTGAGCCCGCAATTCCAGGCGGGCGCCGCCTTCCTGCTCGATCATCCCGACGAAGTCGCCACGTCGTCGATGCGCAAGGTCGCGCAGCGCGCGCAGGTGCAGCCCGCGTCGCTCGTGCGGCTCGCGCAGCAATTCGGCTTTCCCGGCTGGAACGAGCTGCGCGACCTGTGCGTCGCGCGCGTGCGCACGCGGCCCGAGCCGCTCACGCAGCGCGCGCGCTCGCTCGTGCGGCCCGACGCGAAGGCGTCGCTCGCGCACGATCTGCTCGCCGCGCAGCAGCACAACCTGTCGGCGACCGCCGCGCAGAACGAGCACGCGCTCGCGGATGCGGCGAGGCTGATCCGCAAGGCATCGCACGTGCACGTGGCGGGCTTTCGCTCGTGCTATCCGGTCGCGTTCGGTTTCGTCTACGGCTACCGGCTGTTCCGTCCGACCGTGTCGCTGCTCAACGGCGTCGCCGGTTCGCTCGAAATGGAGTTGCGGACGATCGCGAAGCATAGCGTGACCGTGATCGTCAGCTTCGCGCCGTATTCGGCCGAGGCGACGCGCGTCGCGCAGGCCGCGAAGGCGCAGGGCAGCCGGATCGTCGCGATCACCGACAGCGCGGTGTCGCCGATCGCGCTGCACGCGGACGCGCAACTGATCTTCACGCACGACAGCCCGTCGTTCTTTCCGTCGCTGGTGGCCGCGCACGCGATGGCCGAGGCGCTGGTCGCGCAGTTGCTGGCGCTCGAAGGCAGCGATGCGATCGCCGCGCTCGAGCGGACCGAGGCGGAACTGCACGCGAAGGGCGCGTACGTCGTTTGACGGGCGCGGGATGTGCGGTTTCAGCGAACCTTCATTGATGACCCGACGCAATCGATGACGTTGACCTATGCAGTGACCGACGCGGGCGACGCGGACGTGCGCAAGCAGATCGTCGCGCCGCTCATTCGCTTCAACGAAAGCCAGGCCGGCCCGGTCGACTTCCGGCCGCTGGCCGTGATCGCGACCGACGCGGCCGGCGCGGTGGTCGGCGGCCTGTGGGGCGGCACGGCGTTCGGCTGGCTGCATGTCGACCTGCTCGTGGTGCCCGAGGCCGCGCGCGGGCAGGGCGCCGGCACGCGCATCATGGATCTGGCCGAACAGGAGGCCGTCGCGCGCGGCTGTCACAGCGCATGGCTCGACACGTTCGACTTCCAGGCGCGGCCGTTCTACGAGAAGCGCGGCTATGTCCGCTTCGGCGAGCTGCCAGATTATCCGGTCGGGCACACGCGCATCTTCCTGACGAAGAAACTCGCGGGCTGAACGGCGTCGCTGCTGCGCGCATGCGCGATGCCGCGCGATTGACGATGCCGACGGCCGTCGCCTACGATACCGGGCAGCGATGCAGGTCGCTTCCGGGTCCGCGGAAAGGGTTCAACCCACCTGTCGCAGCCAATCCAGTCTTCCCCATCCTTCGTGCTGGCGGTATTGCGGACCTTCGGCCATCCATGCACAAGGATCCGCATGAAAAAGCTGCCTCCCGACGCTCATCCCGATCATCTGAAAAAGCAGGCCAAGGCGTTGTTGCGCCTGTACCGGCAGGGCGATGCCGATGCCGTCGCACGCTTCGTCGCATTCCTGCCCGCCGCCGCGAACCGCACGCATGACGAAACGCTCGCGCTCGGGCTTCGTCTGCACGACGCGCAGTCGTGCATCGCGCGCGAGTACGGTTTTGCTTCTTGGGCCGATCTCGGCGCGTTCGTCGAAACGCATGCGCTCGCGCGGCAAGCGCGGTCGCTGCTGATGCGGCGCTGGCTCGACCACGCGTACGGCGCGGAGGTGACCGGCGGCGTCGACGCAGCCCGGCCGCGGGTGGCCGCGCAATTGCTGCACGACCATCCCGATCTCGTGTCGGCGGACCCGGCGATCGCATGCGCGGCCGGCGATCTCGCCGCGGTGAAGGCGGCGCTGGCCGCCGATCCCGGCTGGGTCGCGCGCGCCGGCGGTGTGCTGAAGCTGCCGCCGCTCGTCGCCGTCACGCATTCGCGGCTCGGGCAGCTTCCCGAATTCGCGGCCAGGTTGCGTGCGTGCGCGCGCCATCTGCTCGACGCGGGCGCCGATCCGAACCAGCGGATCGGCAACCGGTATCCGCCGGCCTCGCTCGCCGAGCCCGACGAGTCGGCGCCGCTGTCGGCGCTGTATGGCGCCGCCGGCGTCAATCGCGATCCCGCGCTCACCGCGATGCTGCTGGAAGCCGGCGCCGATCCGAACGACGGCGAATCGCTGTATCACTCGGTGGAAAACCCGGCATGCACGCGCCTGCTGCTCGAGCACGGCGCCCGGGTGGGCGGGACCAATGCGTTGCGGCGCGCGCTCGACATGCCGGACGCGGCCGCGCTCGAGCTGCTGCTCGCGCATGGCGGCGACCCGAACGAGCCGGCCGGCGAAGGGCCGACGAAGACGTGGGGCGCGCCGTTGCTGCGCGCGATCGCCGTGCGTTGCCCGGCGCGCCACGTCGCCGCGCTGCTGGCGGCCGGCGCCGATCCCGGCGCGCGGACCGCCGCGGGCGTCAGCGCGTATCGGCTCGCGATGCAGACCGGGTTGTCCGAGGTCGCGGCGCTGTTGCGCGCGGCCGGCGCGCAGGAGGCGCTCGATGCGCAAGACGCGTTCATGGCGGCCTGCGCGCGCGCCGATGCCGACGACGCACGGCGTATTCAGGCGAAGCATCCCGAATTGCCCGGCGCACTGTCCGACGACCGGCTGCGGCTGCTGCCCGACGCCGCCGCATGGGGTTCGCGCGACGCGGTGAAGGCGATGGTCGAACTCGGTTGGCCGATCGCCGCGCGAGGCGGCGACTGGGACGCGAGCGCGCTGAATCACGCGGTGTTCCGCGGCGATGCCGAGCTGCTGGCGTTCCTGCTCGCGCACGGCGCAAGCTGGCGCGAGATGCACGGATTCGGCAGCGACGCGCTCGGTACGCTGTCCTGGGCGTCCGTCAACGAACCGGAGGGCGTCGGCGATCCCGACTGGGAAGCGTGCGCACGCGTGCTGATCGCGCACGGCGTGCCGCAAGCGGTACGCGATCCGTCGAATCCGGAGGGCGTGCTGATCGACGGTCGCGCGATGCGGTTCTCCGAGGCCGTCACCGACGTGTTGCTCGGCATCGACGGCGGGCGGCCCGCATCGACGTGAACCGACGCGGGCCGCCCGGCGTGGTGGCCGGCAGCCCGGACGCCAGCGTCTTTCCTGTTGCGCGACGACATTTCGGCGAAAGCTGAAACGTCGCGTGCACGACCGGCGTAAGCTCATCCGTCAACACCTTCCCGGGAGTTCGCGATGACCCGTTCCGACCTGCAAGCCCGCCACGCCGAAGCTTTCCGTGCGCTGCACACGCGCCCCAGCGCGTTCATCATCCCGAACCCGTGGGATGCCGGCACCGCGCGCCTGCTCGCGATGGCCGGCTTCGAGGCGCTCGCCACGACGAGCGCCGGCTACGCGTTTTCGAAAGGGCGCCCCGACAACGCGATCGAGCGCGACGCGATGCTCGCTCATATCGCCGAGCTCGTCGCCGCGGGCGGCCTGCCGGTGAGCGCCGATCTGGAGAACGGCTTCGGCGACGCGCCCGACACGGTGGCCGAAACGATCCGGCTGGCGGCCGAGGCGGGCGCGGTCGGCGGCTCGATCGAGGACGCGACCGGCCGCGCCGATACGCCGATTTATGCGCGCGACGCGTCGGTCGAGCGCATCGCGGCGGCCGTCGACGCGGCGCGCGCGCTGCCGTTTCCGTTCACGCTGACCGCCCGCTGCGAAAATTACCTGCACGGCCGCCGCGACCTCGACGACACGATCGCACGGCTCGTCGCCTATCGTGACGCCGGCGCGGACGTGCTCTATGCGCCCGGCATCACGGATCCCGACGAAATCGCGGCCGTGACGCGGGCGGTCGGCGCGCCCGTCAATGTCGTCATGGGTCTGCAGGGCGGGTTGCTGAGCCTCGACGCGCTGGCGGCGCTCGGCGTGAAGCGTGTCAGCGTCGGCGGCGCGCTGGCGCGGGCCGCGTTCGGTGCGTTCCTGCGCGCGGCGACGGAGATGCGGCGCGACGGCACGTTCACCTTCAGCCGGGCAGCCGTGCCGGGGCGCGATATCAACCGCTGGTTTGCGGCGCCGGATAATTCGCCGGTTTTGTTCGATGAATGAGCCCCAATAAAATCCGGAATCGTTTCCACTTAAGCATTGGTTGACGATAATCAATCGGTTTCGCGTCCGCATTAATCGCAGACGCTGACGCGAAAATCGTCGTTTATTCTCCGCATTCCGCTCCGATCGGCTGCCGCCGGCGCGCAAACCGCGCCGGGCCTGACGCGCGGCGAGCCGCCATCCGTGCCGATACCGCGCATTGTTGCAGGTTCCAGTTCAGAACGTTTCAGTGCGTGGGAGTTGCGGGATGATTTTTTTGATTGATAATCTGCGGCACGTTCCAATGATCGGCGAGTGCCTGCCGGGAATATCAATATATTGAATATATAAAAAGCTGAGAGAGCGATGACGATCCGAGAAAATCACCGCGTCGGATTTCGCGTGGGCGATGTCGTGACGCTGAAAACGGGCGGGCCGCGCATGACCGTCACGTATGCCGGGCCGGTCGTGTTCGACGACGGCGACTGGCTGATCTGCCAGTGGTTCGACGAAAGCGGCGAGTTCCGGCAGGAAATGTTCCATCACGACACGGTGGTGCCCGAGCCGCGCGCGATTTCGGCCGGACGGGTCCGGCTGCGCATGCAGTCGCTCCGCTCGCGGTCGGCGGCCTGACGCCGGCCGCCGCGATGCCGCGACGTGTCACGCGTGGCGCGCGGCGCCCGTGCGACGACATTTCACGCCATCCCGAAACATGCGGCGGCGCGCGGCGCCGATACTGAGCGCATGAACCCGACCGATCCTGTTGCCGCGGTCACGCACCGCGATCCCTATCCCTATTACGCAGCGCTCGTCGACGGGCCGCCGCTCGCGTTCGACGCGACGCTCGGCCTGTGGGTCGCGAGCCGCGCGGCCGCCGTGACGGCCGTGCTCGGCCATCCGGCCTGCCGCGTGCGGCCGCTGGACGCGCCGGTGCCGCCCGCGTTGCGCGGCACGACGGCCGGCGCGCTGTTTGGCGAACTGGTGCGCATGAACGACGGCCCGTCGCGACACGACGTACCGAAGCAGGCGTTGCGCGCGGCGTTCGCGCCGATCGATACGGATGTGCTGCGCGATCGCGCCGACGCGCTTGCCGCGCGGCGGTTACCGGCGCCCGGCGATGTCGACGCGCTGAACGCGTGGTGCATGACGGTGCCCGTGTGCGCGGTTGCCGATCTGCTCGGCTTCGACGAAACGCAGCTCGACGACATTGCCGCTCGGGTCGTGGAGTTCGTCGCCGCGCTGTCGCCGCTATCGGATGCCGCGGCGCTGGCGCGCGCGAGCGACGCGGCGCGGCACCTGCTCGACCGGATGACGGAACGCTTCGCGCGGTCGCATGCGCACGACGGCACGCTGGTCGCCGCGGTACAGCAGGCGGCCCGTGCGTCGGGCTGGCACGCGAGCGGCGCGCGCGTCGCGAATCTCGTCGGGTTGCTGTCGCAGACGTGCGAGGCGACGGCCGCATGGCTCGGCAATGCACTCGTGGCATGGAACGGCGAAGCGGGCACGGTGCCGGATGCCGCCGCGCTCGACGCATTCGTCGCCGAAGTCGGGCGTTTCGATGCGCCGGTGCAGAACACGCGCCGCTTCGTCGCGGCGCGCACGACGATCGAAGGCGTGCGCGTCGAAGCCGGCGATGCCATCCTCGTCGTGCTTGCCGCGGCGAACCGCGATCCGGCCGTGCATCGCGATCCGCACCGGCTGATGCCGGGCCGCGTGTCGGGGCCGAATTTCGGCTTCGGCACGGGGCCGCATGGGTGTCCGGGCGAGCGGATCGCACGGGCGGTGACGGCGGGGGCGTTCGCGGCGCGGCTGCGTGCGGGCGGCTGGCCGCCGCGCGACGCGCTGAAGTGGGATTACCGCGCGTCGACCAACGTCAGGATGCCGAAGTTCGACGCGATACGGTGAAGCGGGGAAGAGCGGCTTGACGGCAGGGGCTTAACGGCAGCCTTGCTTTTCCGCCCATTGCTCCTGCGCGGCGACGCGGCGTTGCACGCGTTCGACGAGGCCGGTCGAGAAGGTCCGCATGCTGACGCCGCGGCGCTTCGCGAGGATCGCCTGCGCGACGTCGGTGCGCGGGTTCGGCTGGCATGCCCAGTACAGCGTCATCAGCCAGCCGATGCCCGTCCATGCGAACAGTGCGTTGAACATCGCGATCGTCAGCTTGTCGTGCCGGCCGCGCCGGTCGGCAATGACGGCCGGCAGGAAATAGAGCGCGATCGCCGCGACTGAACCGGCCACTTGAATCAGGACTGCATCATGCATGGTGCTGCTCCGTCCGAACTGCAATGAGGCTGATTGTCGCGCTTTTTCCGTTCGTGTGCAGGCAATTGATTGTTGCGCTTTTAGTGACGATCAGGCGGCTTCGGCGTCCGCCGGCTGGTCGTCGTTGCTCAGCGCGAAACCTTCGTCGAGCCAGCCCGTCACGCCGCCGATCATCAGCTTGACCGGGCGGCCCAGGCGCGCGAGCCGGACCGCCGCGCGCGCGGCGCCGTTGCAATGCGGCCCCGCGCAGTAGACGACGAACAGCGTGTCGGCCGGGTAACCGGCGAGCTTGCCTTCGATGATCTTGCGGTGCGGCAGGTTGCGCGCGCCGGGCACGTGGCCGGCGGCGAACAGATCGGGGCCGCGCACGTCGAGCAGCACGAAATCGGGCGTGCCGGACGCGAGGGCATCGTGTACGTCCCAGCAGTCGGTCTCGAAGCGCAGCGATGCGTCGAAATGCGCGAGGGCGGCCGGGCTGTCGGCGGCGGGGATGTCGGTGACGTGGGACATGGTCGGGCTCTCCGGGTTGAACGGGCAGGAAACGCGCCGCAATGAAGGGCAGTATCGCGGTTCCGCGCGTTTCGCGGCAGTGGCGCGATCGACAAGTTCCGGTAACATCGCGCCATGCACAATCATCTCGTCGTCGCGCTCGCCTACGATCGCCTCTGCACGTTCGAATTTGGCTGCGTGGTCGAACTGTTCGCGCTCGAGCGCCCGGAACTCGGGGTCGACTGGTATCGCTTCGCGGTGTGCGCGAGCGAGCCGGGGCCCGTGCGCGCGGCAGGCGGCATTACCGTTGCCGCGCCCTACCGGCTCGCGATGCTCGATCGCGCGGACACCATCGTGATTCCCGGCTGGCGCGATCCGGACGAGCGTCCGCCCGAGCCGTTGCTGAAGAAGCTGCGGGCCGCGCACCGGCGCGGCGCGCGGCTCTGCTCGATCTGTTCGGGCGTGTTCGTGCTGGCGGCGGCCGGCGTGCTCGACGGCCTGACCGTGGCGACTCACTGGCGGTATGCGGAACGTCTGCAGGCGCGTTATCCGGCGCTGCGCGTGAATCCGGATGCGCTGTACGTCGACGAAGGGCGGATCGTCACGTCGGCCGGCTCGGCGGCGGGGCTCGACATGCTGCTGCATCTGGTGCGCCGCGATCATGGCGGCGCGATCGCGAACCGCGTCGCGCAGCGCCTCGTGCTGCCGCCGCATCGCGACGGCGGGCAGGCGCAGTTCGTGCCGCGTCCGGTCGCACCGGGCGGCACCGACCGGCTCGCGAAGCTGATCGACTGGATGCGCGCGCATGCGGCCGAGCCGCACACGCTCGCATCGCTCGCCGCGCAGGCCGCGATGAGCACGCGCACGCTGCAGCGGCAGTTCGCGGATGCGACGGGGATGTCGCCGCTCGCGTGGCTGATCCGCGAACGCGTGAACGTCGCGAAGGACATGCTCGAAGCGCAGCCCGCGTTGTCGCTCGCGCAGATCGCGGCGCGCGCGGGGTTCGGTTCCGAGGAATCGCTGCGCCGGCATTTCCGGCGCGTCGCGGCGACGAGCCCGGCCGCGTACCGGCGCGGGATGGATCGCGGCGGCACGTAGCGCGCGCCGGGCAGGGCCGCGCGTGCGCGACGATGAAAAGCGCGACTCATGTGGCGGCGGCCGCTCATTCCGAACAACGATGCCGTCCCGCACGCGAAGAAGGATGCGGGTGAACCGACGCGGCGGCTGTGGCGCGACGCGCTCGCCTGCGCGGCCGGGCTGCGCGACGCGTTGCCGGACGCGGTCCGAACAGCCGGGAAGGGGGCGCCGGCGGGGAAGCATCGGCGTATGATCTGGGTTTTCGTCAGCCCGATCCAGGCACCCCCACCATGACATCCGTCGACACTACCCGCGTCCTCGACCATGACAAGCTCGTGACCTTCATCGAGCGCAAGTGGAACGATGAAATCCTCCACGCGCTGACCGACTACATCGCGATTCCCGCGAAGAGCCCCGCATTCGACCCCGACTGGGCGAAGCGGGGCTATCTCGAGCGCGTCGTCACCGACGCCGCGCAGTGGGCCGAACGGCAGCCGGTGAAGGGCCTGAAGCTCGAAATCGTCCGTCTGCCGGGCCGCACGCCGGTGATCTTCTTCGAGTCGCCGGCCACGCGCTCGGGCAGCACCGATACGATCCTGCTGTACGGCCACCTCGACAAGCAGCCCGAATTCGACGGCTGGCGCGCGGACCTCGGCCCGTGGACGCCGAAGTTCGAGAACGGCAAGCTGTACGGCCGCGGCGGCGCGGACGACGGCTACGCGATCTACGCGAGCCTCGCGGCGCTCGGCGCGCTCGACGAGCAGGGCATCGAGCGGCCGCGCTGCGTGGGCCTGATCGAGACCTGCGAAGAGTCGGGCAGCTACGACCTGCTGCCGTACGTCGACGCGTTGCGCGACCGGCTCGGCCAGGTATCGCTCGTCGTGTGCCTCGATTCGGGCGCCGGCAACTACGACCAGATGTGGCTCACCACGTCGCTGCGCGGCCTCGTGTCCGGCGACCTGCAGGTCGAGGTACTCGAAGAAGGCATTCATTCGGGTGTCTATGGCGGCATCGCGCCGTCGAGCTTCCGCGTGATGCGCCAGTTGTTCGAACGCCTCGAGGACGCGAAGAACGGCAATCTGCTGCCGGGCGCGTTCCATTGCGAGATTCCGGCCAGCCGCGTGCGCGAAGCCGAGGCCGCTGCAGCGATTCTTGGCGACACGGTGTGGAAGGGGCTGCCGTGGGCGTGCGGCCAGGACGGCAAGCCCGTGCTGCCGACCACGACCGATCCGCGCGAGGCGCTGCTGAATTCGACGTGGCGTCCGTCGCTGTCGGTCACCGGCGCGGCCGGCATGCCGGCGCTCGCCGATGCGGGCAACGTGCTGCGTCCGCGCACCGCGTTCAAGCTGTCGCTGCGTCTGCCGCCGCTCGTCGACGCCGCGCAGGCCGTACAGCAACTGAAGGCGTTGCTCGAACTCGATCCGCCGTACAACGCGAAGGTCACGTTCAAGCCGGACGCGGGCGCCGCGACCGGCTGGAGCGCGCCGGATCTCGCGCCGTGGCTCGCGTCGTCGCTCGACGCCGCGTCGCGCCGCCACTTCGGCGCCGACTGCGCGTACATGGGCCTCGGCGGCACGATTCCGCTGATGAACGTGCTGCAGGAAGGCTTTCCCGCGGCGCAGTTCATGGTGTGCGGCGTGCTCGGGCCGAAGTCGAACGCGCACGGTCCGAACGAGTTCCTGCACGTGCCGTACGCGAAGAAGCTCACGGCGGCGGTGGCCGACGTGATCGCGACCGCGCGCTGATCGTCGCAGCGTTCGACGTATCGATTGCCCGACCCGAACCGACTCGATGGAGTGTTGCCGATGACCGCATTGCCGACGCCCGATACCGAACCGCTGCGCATGCGCGCCGAACCGCTGCATGCATTCGTCGCGGCACTTTGGGAACGGGCCGGCAGCCACCCGCGCGAGGCGACGCTCGTCGCCGATCATCTGGTGGGCGCGAATCTCGCCGGCCACGATTCGCACGGGATCGGGATGATCCCGAATTACGTCGCGTCGTGGCGGGAAGGGCAGTTGCAGCTGAACGGGCACGCGTCGATCGTCCGCGACGGCGGCGCGGTGCTGACGATCGACGGCGGGCGCGGCTTCGGCCAGGTGATCGCGTTCGAGGCGATGGTCGAAGGGATCGAGCGCGCGCGACGCATGGGCATCTGCGCGATCGGGCTGCGCGACGTTCACCACCTGGGCCGCATCGGGCATTGGGCCGAACAGTGCGCGCGCGCGGGGCTCGTGTCGTTCCATTTCGTCAACGTGCCGGGCGACCTGCTGGTCGCGCCGCTGCACGGCACCGATCCGCGTTTCGGCACGAACCCGTTCTGCGCCGCGTATCCGCGAGCGGGCAAGCCGCCGCTGCTGCTCGATTTCGCGACGAGCGCGATCGCGTACGGCAAGACGCGCGTCGCCTACAACCAGGGCAAGCGCGTGCCGGCCGGCTCGCTGATCGACCATCGCGGCCAGCCGACCGACGATCCGGCCGTGATGCACGAGCAGCCGTTCGGCGCGCTGCTGCCGTTCGGGCTGCACAAGGGCTATGCACTCGCGGCGATGTGCGAGATCTTCGGCGGTGCGCTGGTGGGCGGGCATACGACGTACGGCGATACGCTGCAGAAGACGAGTGCGATCGTCAACGGGATGCTGTCGGTGCTGATCGATCCGAACGCGTTCGACGCGGCCGATGCCGAACGCGAAGCCGATGCATTCGTTGCATGGGCGAAGGCGTCGCCGCAGGCCGGCGATACGCCGGTGCGGATGCCTGGAGAACCTGAAGAAGCGAGCCGCGCCGCGCGCGGCACGACCGGCATTCCGGTCGACCGCGCGACGTGGCGGCAGATTCGCGAGAGCGCGGCGGCCGTGGGTGTCGACGCGGCGGAGTTCGATGCGTGGACGCGGCGCTGCGAGGTGTCCGCATGAGTTGGCAGGCGGAGAAGGCGCACGGTGAGGAAATCGCGTATCGGCTTGCGCCGCTCGGCACGGTCACCGTTGCACGGTTCTTCAGCGGTGCGGCGTTGCGGCTCGACGGCGTGATGTTCGGCTTCCTGTCGCGCGGGTCGCTGTTCCTGCGTGTGGACGATGTGAACCGGCCGGCGTTCGTCGCGGCGGGGATGGGGCCGTTCTCGTATGCGCGGCCCACGCGCACCGTCGCGCTCGAGGGCTATTACGAAACGCCGGCCGACGTGCTCGAGGATGCGGGCGCGCTGTTCGACTGGTGCCGCGGCGCGTATCGCGCGGCGCTGCTGGCCGGGCCGCCGAAGCGCAAGGCGAGGGCGGCGTCGAAGACGGTAGCCGGGGCGGGGCCGAAGGCCGCGCCGAAAGCTGCTGCGAAGGCTGCGTCGAAACCGGCAACGAAACCGGCAACGAAACCGGCAACGAAACCGGCAACGAAACCGGCAACGAAACCGGCAACGAAACCGGCAACGAAACCCGCGTCGGCACAGAAAACGAAGCCGGCGGCGAAATCCGCATCGAAACCGGTGTCGGCGCAGAAAGCGAAACCGGCATCGAAATCATCGCCCGCGCCGGCACCGAAACCTGCGGCGAAGCGCAAGCAGGCGTAGTACCGGTTACGAGAAGCGACGGCGTCGCGATTTTCGCGTTCCTGAATTTCAGGTGTGCCCGTCGCGGCCCACCCGCACGCTGCGCGTGCCGACTCGCCCGCACGATCCGGCGCACGAATGCATCGAGCTTGACGCACCGCACGTCCTGCATGCTTCACAACCGCCGCCCCGGCGTTTATGATCGGCGCGGGTTGCGCCCGTGCCTGGCGACCCGCACCGGCCTCGCCGCCGGCCCCGCGAACGGCGCACCGTACGCCGCGCGGAACGCTTCCCCACTCACCATCCCAGACGGAGACAGCCGATGCTCGTCCTGATTCTCGGTTTAGCGATCTTCCTCGGTGTGCACTCGATCCGGATCGTCGCCGACGGCTGGCGGTCCGCGACGATCGAGCGGATCGGCGAGAAGGGCTGGAAGGGCGGTTACGCGATCGCGTCGATCGTCGGTTTCGCGCTGATCATCTGGGGGTACGGGGTCGCCCGGGCGGGCGCGACGCTGCTGTGGGTGTCGCCGGTCGGCGTGCGCCACCTGACGGGCATGCTGACCGCGGTCGCGTTCGTGCTGATCGCCGCGTCGTACGTGCCGCGCAACCGGATCAAGACGCACGTCGGCCATCCGATGCTGGCCGGCGTGATGGTCTGGGCGGTGGCGCACCTGCTGGTGAACGGTACCGTGCACGCAGTCGTGCTGTTCGGCGCGTTCTTCGTGTGGTCGATCGTCGATTTCGTCGTGTCGCGTGCGCGGGATCGCCGCGACGGTGTCCGCTATCCGGCCGGCGGGCTGGCCGGCGACGTCGCGGCCGTTGTGGCCGGACTCGTCGCCTGGGCCGTGTTCGCGCGGTTCCTGCACGGCCCGCTGATCGGCGTGCGGCCGTTCGGCTGAACGGAGTGCGAACGCCGGTCGGCCTTGCGCCGGCCTGCGATCCTTCACGCCGGCGGCCGGCCCGAACGACGGCTGCCTTCGCCGCAAGCAATGCGCCGCGACGTTCGCGCGCGCCGTCAGGACCGCGAACCGACACGGGACGCGCGAATCCGGGTTGAACGCCTGCGACTCCGGCACGGCGACAAGCGCTGGCAGCGCGACCCGGTTCGGCACCGGATCGCGAAAGACGTGTTGCGGTTTGCGCGTCGATTGCCGCGATCGCGGCGGCAACGGGCGTGCGTCAGATCGGTTTGACGAACAACCCGACGGTCAGCAGCGCGCCGATGCAGACGATCGCGATGCGCAGCACGCGTTCGTTCACGCGATGCAGCGCCCACGCGCCGAGCAGGCCGCCGACGATCGCGCCCGCACCGAGCGCGATCGCCGCGCGCCAGTGCAGTTCGGGCGACGTCACGAACAGCACGACGGCCGATGCGTTCATCACGCCCGCGAGCGCATTCTTCGTCGACATCGCGTGGCGCGGCGGCAGGCCGGCCATCGTCAGCGCGGCCATCATCAGGAACCCGATGCCGCCGCCGAAGTAGCCGCCGTAGACCGCGATCAGGAACTGCGAGACCCCGGCCGCGACGGGGCCGAGATGTTGCGCGCCCGCGCCCGGTTTGCGGAAGAAACTGCCCCACGCGAACACGACCGTCGCGAACAGCACGAGCCACGGCACCAGGTGCGAGAAGATCGACGACGGCGTCTTGAGCAGCAGCAGGCCGCCGAGCGCGCCGCCGGCCACGCTGATCGCGAACAGTGCGCGAAACGGCAGCCTGCCGACGCCGCTCACCATGTTCCGGCTCGCCCAGCCCGTCGTGACCTGGCCGGGAAACAGCGCGACCGTCGACGTGATGTTGGCCGCGAGCGGTGACATCCCCGACACGATCAGCGCGGGCAGCGTGATGAACGAGCCGCCGCCCGCGAGGGCGTTCTGGAGGCCGGCCCAGAGGCCGGCGAGGATGATGAGGGCAAGCATCGGTTGCGGGAACGGGGACGTGGCTGGGCTCGCCAGCCGGAAGCGGGCAGGCGCGGCGGACGCACGATGGTAATGCAGGATCGTGGGCGCGGGAAGGACCGACGCGGCGGGAGAGGCCGGGGCTGCGATACGAAGCGTCCGTCGCGTCGTGGCAGGGGGCGAACGTGCCGACGGGATGCGCCGTCGCGGCGATCTCGATCAGAAAAAACACCCGATTTAACGCTTCATTACGATGGGCTTAGCGGAAAGGTGCTAGATTCGCGCACCGATATCTCATCAAGCGGAAGGGGCAAAAAAATGCTGAAGAAATTGGCCGGGATGGCAGTGGTGGTCGGTGCGACTGCGGTGGCGTCGCTGCCTGCCGTGGCAGGCGACACGAACAACGCACTGGGCGGCGCGCTGGGTGGCGTCGCAGGCGCGGCGGTCGGCAACGCGGTCGGCGGGAGCACGGGGGCGATCATCGGCGGGGCCGTGGGCGGTGGCGCAGGCGGTGCGGTGACGTCGAACAAGCGGGAACGCACGGGCGCGGTCGTCGGCGGCGCTCTGGGTGGCGGCGCCGGCGCCGCCGCGGGCAACGCGATGGGCGGCACGGCCGGCAGCCTCGTCGGCGCCGCCGTGGGCGGCGGCGCAGGTGCGGCGCTGGGCGGCCACGTGTCGCGCAACAACTCGCGTTCCAGCGATCATTACCACGGCAACAAGCACAAGAACAAAAAGCGCCACAAGCACGACGACTGACCGGCGGTTCGCCCGCGAGCGGCGATGGGTCGAGCGCACATCGTCGCGACGTCGTTTCGCACGTCCGCCGGCAAGCGCCGATGGCGCCGGGTGGCCGGGCAAGCCTCCGTGATCGCCAAGCATGAATCGCGACGGATGCCGGGTAATCCGGCGTCGACGAATTTCATGAGGATTCCTGTTGTTTTCGGTGCGGGAGGGGCCACAGCGGAACCGCTCACCCTGGGGCCGACGGTTCGCGGGAGAGCGCACGGGCAAGCTGCAGCAGCAAGGTGGGGCGAGTGCGGCGCCGATTGCATACGCGGCCGGACCGGCCAGATTGAAGCGCGGTTTTGACAACGGTGGACATTCCAGCCGGGCGAGTCGGACGAAACATCACCGAACTCCGGTGAAATGCCGATCGAGTCGCAAAACGGGCGCGGCGGACACTCCAGCCGGTTTTCTCGAATCGCCGGAAGATTTTCGCAAAATCGGTTGATCGGGATTTGTTTCGTGAAACGTATGCGAGCCACGACGGAATATTGACGAGAAAGTCAATAGAAGAGTCTAAAAGTTCTGTTATTCGATCGCGATGAGCGAACCGTGCGGTGCTTTGCGCGCACGCCGTGCCGGCCGGCCGTGCAGCGCCTTCCGAGGCTCGCGCGGGCTCCGCCGCGGCAGGCCTTGCTTCACCGGCCTGCTTGCGTGCGCGATGCGCGGCGCGACGCAATCGAATCGGTTTTGTTTTATTGTTCATTCGCGTTCATCGTTTCATTTAAACCTGATACGCATCGTGTCGGGTTGCGATTTATTGCAACGCGGTGCACAATCGTTCACAAGTGCAATAAATCCGCAGCGGATTTTCTCAGCGGCACGAATACTCCCCGCCATTCACTGCCCGCCATTTCGGCGGACGCACGATCGTGCGTCGGGCTCGGCGGCGCGACTGCCGATTTCCGGTCTATCGCGAATCACGGAGCACATACGCCCGAGGCACGATGCCGCTGGCCCATCGGCCGGCCGGTCCCGACAGTACAGCAAGAGCGCAACATGGCGACTTCCATCGACCTCAATCTTCTCGTCGTTCTGGACGCGTTGTTGTCCGAGAACAGCGTCGTGGGCGCGGCCAACGCGCTCGGCCTCAGTCCGTCCGCACTCAGCCGGTCGCTCGCGCGGCTGCGCGTGATGACGGGCGATCCGTTGCTGGTGCGGGCCGGGCGCGATCTCGTGCCGACCCCGCGCGCGCTCGAGTTGCGCGACAGGGTGCATGCGCTCGTCGTGGAGGCGCATTCGGTCATGTGCCCGTGCGAGCGGGTCGACATGCGTACGCTCAAGCGCACGTTCTCGATTCGCGCGAACGAGGCCTTCGTCGAGACGTTCGCGCCGGCGCTGCTCGAACACGCGTCGCGCGTCGCGCCCGACGTGCGGCTGCGCTTCGCGCCGAAACCCAACAAGCATGTCGATGCGCTGCGCAACGGCGACATCGACCTCGAAGTCGGCGTGATCGGCCAGGCCGGCCCGGAACTGCGCGTGCAGGCGCTGTTTCGCGACCGCTTCATCGGCGTGGTCCGCGCGGATCATCCGCTGGCGACCGGCGAAATCACGCCGCAACGCTTCGCGTCGTTCCCGCAAGTGGGCGTGTCGCGCCGCGGGCAGTTCAACGGCCCGATCGATACGCTGCTCGATTCCCTCGGCATCGTGCGCTCGGTGACCACCGTCGTGTCGAGCTTCCCGACCGCGCTGTCGCTCGCGCGCAGCTCGGACTTCGTCGCCAGCGTGCCGGAGCGGCAGACCGAGCGGTCCCGCGCCGGCATGTACAGCTTCACGCTGCCGTTGCCGATCGCGGACCTGACCGTCTCGCAGATCTGGCACCCGCGTTTCGATCGCGACCCCGCGCATCGCTGGCTGCGCGATTGCGTGCGCAGTATCTGCGCGCCGCGCGTGGCCGATGCGATCGCGCCCGCCAGTCGTGCGGCCGTTTCGATATGACGTGTCGTGCAACTCTGGTGGCGTGCGTCAACGTCATTGATACATTGCGTCTCGTGCATCTTCCGAAGCGTAAATCGATTGGGTATGCTCGATTCCATTGTGACAACACCGGAGATAATGGGTGGGAAGATCGTTGCTTTTGAATTCGCCGAATATTCGTGACGCCTTTAAATAATAAACATCCAATCCGAGGGGCATGTGAATCGAGATGAGCGGCGGAAATGAATCTGAAACATTGGCGTCTTATTCTGGATGGAGAAACGAATGATTCAGTGTGCGGCGAATATAGAGGCTCCCGTGGATGTCGCGTTGAGCATGCGCGAATGCGAGGTATTGCGATGGGCGGCGGAGGGGAAGACAGCGTATGAGATCGGCATCATTCTCGGCCTGACCGAGCGGACGATCAATTTCCACATCTCGAGATCGATCGTCAAGCTCAACGCGTCCAACAAGACCAATGCGGTCGTGAAAGCCGTGTTGATGGGCCTGATCGTGTTTGCTTGAACGGCGCCGGGGTGTCCGTCCGTGGACCCCCGGCTGCGGCATCAGATCGCGCCCTGGAACGACAGCACGCGCGTCCTGAACTCTTCCGGCACCGGCACCGTGGTCTTGCTGCCGTAGTCGAACATCACGTGCGTGGATACGGCCCGCGCAACCACCGCATGATCGTCGGCCGAATCGTCGGCGTCCGCCTGCCCGTCGCGCACCATCAGGTATTCCAGTTCGAAGCTCTTCGATCCGAAGCGCGTGACGCTGCTGCGGACCGTGATCGTATCGCCGTACTGCGCGGGCTTCAGATATTCGCACGAGGTCTTGACCATGATGTGCGGCAGCTTTTCCGAATAGGGCAGCTCGAGCAGATCGTGCATGTAGGTCAGGTACGCGTGCTGCAGATAGTCGTAATAGACGGGGCTGCTCACATGGCCCATCGCGTCCGTTTCCCGATACTTCACGTCGATTCGCGTTTCAAAATATTTTCTTGTCATTACGAGGCTCCTTGGCAGAACAGCAGGTGAGAACATGTTTTGTCAGGAGTTAAGTTAGACGTGATCCGCATATCGGAATACTGTCGGAAATCACAGATATCCACCATGTGAAATGCTTCTGAGATAAATGACAGTATCACCGGGGATTTGACCGCGCTCTAATTGCCTCCGTAAATCGGCATCCGATCAGCGAGAGTGGAGCGTTAAATGGAAAAACCCGTTGAGGCAGCGTTGACGCAAGGCGTGGCGGTGATCAGTGCGCAGCGGTTGCGCACCGAGTTGCCGTGCGATCCCGGCCTGGCACGGTCGATCGGCGATGCGCGGCGCGCATTGGCGCGCATCATCGCGGGCGAGGACGACCGGCTTGCGCTGATCGTCGGCCCGTGTTCGATCCACGATGCGGACGCCGCGCTGGCGTTCGCGCGCCGGCTCGCGCCACTGCGCGAGCGGTACGCCGATGTACTCGAGATCGTGATGCGCGTCTATTTCGAAAAGCCGCGCACCACGGTCGGCTGGAAAGGGCTCGTGAACGACCCGTATCTCGACGGCAGCTTCCGGATCGAGGACGGCTTGCGCGTCGCGCGCAAGGTGCTGCTCGGCATCAATGCGCTGGGCTTGCCGGCCGCGACCGAATTTCTCGATCCGATGACCGCGCCGTATCTCGACGACCTCGTGTCCTGGGGCGCGATCGGCGCGCGGACGACCGAATCGCAGATCCATCGCCAGGCGGCCTCGGGGCTCGACCTGCCGATCGGCTTCAAGAACGGCACCGACGGCAACGTGAAGGTCGCGATCGACGCGATCCGCGCGTCGCGCGTGTCGCACAGTTACCTGAGGCCCTCCGTTTCCGGCAGCGTGGAAATCGCGACCACGTCCGGCAATCCCGACACGCATATCGTCCTGCGCGGCGGCAAGACCCCGAACTACGACGCCGCCAGCGTCGCGGCCGCCTGCGCCGCGCTGCGCGACGCGCATCTTCCCCCGTACGTCGTGATCGACGCGAGCCATGGCAACAGCGGCAAGCAGACCCGCGCGCAGATCGACGTCTGCGGCAACCTCGCCGCGCAACTGCATCGCGGCGAACGCGCGATCGTGGGCGTGATGATCGAGTCGTTTCTCGTCGAGGGGCGGCAGGACCTGGTGCCGGGCACGCCGCCGGTGTTCGGCCAAAGCATTACCGACGCATGTCTCGGCTGGGATCACACGGCCGAACTCATCGAGCAGTTGGCTGCCGCGGCGGTTGCGCGGCGGCGTTCGCCAGCCGGCTTCATCGCGCACGGTGCCGCCGTCGCGAGGCAGGCCGTTTCTTACTGAATGAAAGGAGCTCTCTTGAACTCACCCATCGACATCGCCCGCGCGCTCGACTGGAAAGGCGACGGCGCCAGCCGCACGCCATACGAGGCGTATACGAGTGAAGCGCTGTACCAGCGGGAACTCGAGCGCCTGTTCTATGCGAATCACTGGTGCTACATCGGCCTCGAAGCCGAAGTGCCGTCTCCCGGCGATTTCCAGCGCACGGAAGTCGGCGAGCGATCCGTCGTGATGACGCGCACGGAGGATGGCGAGATCGTCGTCTTCGAAAACGCGTGCGCGCACCGCGGCATGCAGTTCTGCCGCGAGCGCTCGGGCAAGGCGAAGGATTTCCACTGCCCGTATCACCAGTGGAACTACGACCTGAAGGGCAACCTGATCGGCGTGCCGTTCCGGCGCGGCGTGCGTCAGGGCGGCACGATCAACGGCGGCATGCCGGCGGATTTCGAGCCGGGCAAGCATGCGCTGCGGCGCCTGCGCGTGTCGACGCGCGGCGGCGCCGTGTTCGCGTCGTTCGACGAGAACGTCGAATCGTTCGAGGATTTCCTCGGCCCGCGCATCCTGCCTTACTACGACCGCCTGTTCCACGGCCCGAAGCTGACCGTGCTCGGCTATACGCGGCAGCGCGTGCCGAGCAACTGGAAGCTGATGGTCGAGAACATCAAGGATCCGTATCACGCTGGGTTGCTGCACACCTGGTTCGTCAACTTCGGCCTGTGGCGCGCGGACAATCCCGCTCGGCTCGTGACCGATGCGCATCACCGGCACGGCGCGATGGTGTCGATCCGCAGCGGCGGCGGCGGCGGAGAAGTGACCCACAACGTGACGAGCTTCAAGGAACGCATGACGCTGCACGACGACCGCTTCCTCGACGTCGTGCACGAACCGTGGTGGGGCGATCCGACCGTCGTGATGCTCACGCTGATGCCGAGCGTCATCATCCAGCAGCAGGTCAATGCGCTGTCGACGCGGCGCATCCGGCCGATCGGCCCGGGCGTGTTCGACTACGTGTGGACGCATTTCGGTTTCGAGACCGACACCGAGGAGATGACGCGGCGCCGCCTGCGCCAGGCGAATCTGTTCGGGCCGGCCGGCTTCGTGTCGGCGGACGACGGCGAAGTCATCGAATGCGTGCAGCAGAGCTTCGAGCAGATCCAGCACGGCAACGTATACAACGAGCTCGGCGGCCGGCAGATCGACGAGCAGACCGAACACATGGTCAGCGAAACGCTGGTGCGCGGCATGTACCAGTACTGGCGCCAAGTGATGGAGGCCTGAATGAGCACGATCACGACAAGAACGGCCCGGCCGGCCGCCGAGCCGCACGCGGGCGGCGCGACCTTCGAGGATTTCTATTCGCTCGTCCAGCTCAACGCGAGATATGCGGCCGTGCTCGACGGCGGCGACTGGGACGCGTGGCCGGAATTCTTCATCGAGCAATGCCGGTACACGGTGGTGCCGCGCGAGAACCACGAGCGCAACCTGCCGCTCGCGGTGATGGATTTCGAAAGCAAGGGCATGCTGAAGGATCGCGTCTACGGGATCAAGGAGACGCTGTTCTTCGATCCGTACTATCAGCGCCACGTGATCGGGCTGCCGCTCGTCACGTATCTCGACGACACGGTGATCGAGGCGGAGACGAACTACGCGGTGCTGCGCACGAAGACCGAGCAGATGAGCGACGTGTACAACACCGGGCGCTACCTGGACCGCATCCTGCGTACGCCGCAGGGGCTGCGTTTCGAGTCGCGCATCTGCGTCTACGACAGCGAGATGATTCCGAACTCGCTGATTTACCCGATCTGAACGAGGTGCCGAACGTGACTACGGAATGGATCGATGCAGTCGCGCCGGAAACGGTGCGCGCCGACGGAATACTCGGCGTCTGGGTGGGCGGCCGCGACATCGCGCTGTATGCGGTCGGCGACGAGATCTTCGCGACCGAGAACCAGTGCACGCATGGCGACGCGCGATTGAGCGACGGCTTCCTGCTCGACGACGAGATCGAATGCCCGCTGCACCAGGGGCGCTTCAGCGTGCGGACCGGCATGGCGCTGTGCGCGCCGTTGACGACGTGCGTGCACACCTACCCGGTGAAGATCGAGAACGGCCGCGTGTTCGTGCAGCTCGCGCCGGCCGACGCGGCGGCGCCGGCGGAGGCGCGGTCATGAGCGCATACGTGGTGTTCGATATCGACATACACGACGTCGACGCATACCAGGCGTATCGCCGGCTCGGCGCGCCGACGGTGGCCGAGTACGGCGGGCGCTTCCTGGTGCGCGGCGTCGAAGTCGAAACGCTGGAAGGAGAATGGTCGCCGAAGCGCGTCGTCGTGCTCGAATTCGAGTCGGCGGAGCGCGCCCGCGCGTGGTATCGGTCCGAGGGCTATCAGGCGGCGAAGCTGTTGCGCGAGCCGGCCGCCCGGACGAACGGTATCCTCGCCGAAGGATACGTGCCGGCGCCCGGCGATCCGCGTTAAGCGGCGCAGTTGAAGGGGCTCCGCGCCGTGTCGATCGGCGCGGAGCCCCTTTTTTCATTCGCGGTGCCGTCGAGCGCGGCCCGCCAGGCCGATTCACCGATGACGGCGATGCGGTCCGGCAGGGGCTTGCGCCGCCCGCCGCCCGGTTAGCCGGTCAGTCGCTCCTGCCGGGCGAGACGGCTTCCGGATGTTTTCCGTCGCGCGTCACGCGTGGCGGGAGCGGATCGACCAGACCGCCAGCAGCGTCGCGCCGAACAGCAGCAGGCAGCCGAACGAGAAATCGTTCAGCGCGAGCATGTGCGCTTCGACGTCGATCGCATGCGAGACCGACGCGAGTGCGCCGGACGGCGACAGCCCCGCGTGATCGAGCCGCGCGAACCAGTCGGCGGACGCGAAATCGTACGGCGTGATGTGGTCGACGAGATAGGTGTTGTGCACGCGGGAACGACGCTCGAAGTAGGTCGGCGCGACCGAGGTCGCGACGCTCGTGCCGATCCGGCGCAGCGCGTTCTGCAGCCCGGATGCCGCGGGCAGCCGCTCGCGGGGCAGCCCGGCGAGCGAAAGCGACACGAGCGGCGTGATGAAGAACGCGGTGGCGGCGCCCATCAGCAGCGAATTGGCGGCGATGTCGCCGAGGGTCACGTCGCTGTTGAAATGCATGCGCCAGAACGACGCGGCGCCCCAGCCGACGAGCGCGACGGTCGCGAGCAGGCGCGGATCGGTGCGGCCCTGGAAGCGGCCGAGCAGCGGCGCGATCACGATCCCCGCGACGCCGAGCGGCGCGGTGGCGATGCCGGCCCAGGTGGCCGTGTATCCCTGCTGGGTCTGCAGCCACAGCGGCACGAGCACCAGCGCGCCGAAGTAGAGCCCGAAGCCGACCGTGATCGCGAGCGTGCTCGTCGTGAAGTTGCGGTCCGCGAACAGCCGCAAGTCGACGATCGGATGGTCGTCGGTCAGCTCCCAGAGGACCAGCGCGACGAACGACGCGATGCCCACGACCGCCAGCATGCGAATTTCGTCGGAGGCGAACCAGTCGAGGTTCTGGCCGCGATCGAGCAGCAACTGGAACGACCCGAACGCGGCGGTGAGCAGCAGCAGCCCGACGACGTCGACCGGCAGCCGCCGCGTCGCGTTGTCGCGCCCCTTCAGCAGCCGTGCGAGCACGCCGAGCACGAGCACGCCCGGCGGCACGTTCACGTAGAAGATGTACGGCCAGCTCAGGTTGTCGGTGATCCAGCCGCCGGCGATCGGCCCGAGCACCGGCGCGACGAACGTCGTGGTCTGCCACACGGCCAGCGCGACGTGGCGGCGCGTCGACGGGAACACCGCCATCAGCAGCGCCTGCGACAGCGCGGTGATCGGGCCCGACGCGGCGCCCTGCAGCGCGCGAAACACCAGCAGCGACTCGAAGTTCGGCGCCATCCCGCACAGGATCGACGTGACCACGAACAGCAGCACCGACACGCGGAACAGCCGCACCTGGCCGAAGCGCTGCGTGAGCCAGCCGGTGAGCGGCAGCGTGATCGCGAGCGGCGTCGCGAACGAGGTGAGCATCCACGTGCCCATGTCCGGTGCGACGCCGAGATCGCCCGCGATGGTCGGGACGGCGACGTTCGCGATCGTCAGGTCGAGCGTCTGCATGAAATTCGCGACGCTGACCGCGATCGCGACGAGCGCCAGCGGCATGCCGGCAAGCGGCTCCAGCGGCAGTTTCGGCGCCGCGTTCCTGGAGAAGAAGCGCATCGTCAGGCTCCCGGCGCGAGCGGACGGGCGCCGCTGTTCGCGCGAATCGTCTCGGCGACGAGCGCGTCGCCCGCTTCGTCATCCTCACGATAGATCGACGTGGCGTCGATCGACCGGCGCGCTTCGGGCGCACGGGCGGGCGGCGACGCCGACGCGGTGCCGGGGCCGCGATCGACCGGCACCGAGGCCGTCATCGACAGGCCGATACGCAGCGGGTGCGCGCGCAGCTCGGCGGGATCGAGCGCGATCCGGACCGGCACGCGCTGGACGACCTTGATCCAGTTGCCGGTCGCGTTCTGCGCGGGCACGGCCGCGAAGGCGGCGCCGGTGCCGGCTTCGAGCCCGACGACGCGCCCGTGGAACACCACGTCGCTGCCGTACAGGTCCGAGAACAGCTCGACCGGCTGCCCGGCGCGCATGCCGCGCAGTTGCGATTCCTTGAAGTTGGCCTCGACCCACACGTGATCGAGCGGCACGAGCGCCAGCGACGGCGTGCCGGGCGACACGTGCTGGCCGACCTGCACGACCCGGCGCGTGACGAGCCCGCCGAGCGGCGCGTGTATTTCGGTGCGGCGCAGCGCGAGCGCCGCGCTGCGAACGCGGGCCGCCGCCGCGCGCACGAGCGGATTCGTGTCGATCGACGTGCCGTCGGTGCGCGCGAGCGTCGCGTCGTAGGCGGCCTGCTGCGCGTTCAGCGCGGCTGCCGCGCCGTCCATCGCGTCGCGTGCATGGCGAAGATCCTCGCGCGACACGCCACCGTCTTGCGCGAGGCTCAGCCGGCGCTGCAGGTCGTCGTTCGCCTTGGCCCATTCGGTGCGCCGCACCCGGATCTGCGCTTCCTCGCGCACCACGTCCGCATGCGCGGTGCGGTATTGGCGCACCGCGTGCGCGAGTTGCGCGACCGCTTCGTCCAGCGCGAGCCGGGCATCGGTCTTGTCGACGCTGAACAGCAGGTCGCCGGGCCGGACCCAGTCGGCGTTCTGCACGCGCACGGCGTCGACGGTGCCGCCGATCTGCGGCGAGATCTGCACGACGTCGCCGGACACGTATGCGTCGTCGGTCGTCTCGGTGCCGCGCGTGGTGGCCCACGCGGCGGCGGCGAGGCCGGCCGCGCCGGCGAGCGCGATGAAGAACCAGCGGAAATAGCGCCGGCGCGCGCGTTGCAGCGAGGGCTCGGCGGCGGGGGATTCGGGACGGTTCATTGTGCGACTCCAGTGGAAGTGGCGCCGCCGAGCGCGGCGATCAGGCGGGCGTGCTCGATCGCGAACGACGCATCCGCGCGGGCGACCGATGCGCGATCCTCGAGCAGCCGGCCTTCGGCGAGCAGGACGTCGAGATAGCCGGAAATGCCTTTCCGGTAGCGCTGCGTTTCGATGGTGTAGGTCCGTTGCGCGCGCGCCAGCGCTTCGCGCTGAAGCGCCCGCTGCCGGCCGAGCGTGTCGATCTGGACGAGGGTGTCGCTGACCTGCGCGAGCGCGTTGACGACCGTGTCGTCGTACGTCGCGACGGCGGCGTTGTAGGCGGCGGTTTGCGCGCGCAGGCCGGCGCGCAGGCGCCCGCCCTCGAAAATCGGCAGCGTGATCGCGGGGCCCGCGCCGAGGGTGCCGCTGTTGCCGTGGAACAGCGCGCGGAACCCGAAGCTCTGCACGCCGGCGAAGGCCAGCAGATTGACATCCGGATAGAACGCGGCGCGCGCGGCGTCGATGTTCGCCGCTTCGGCTTCGACCCGGTAGCGCGCGGCCAGGACGTCCGGCCGGCGGCCGATCAGCGCGGCGGGCAGGACGGCCGGCATCGGCAACGCCGCCGCCGGCGGCGCGGCGGGCGTCAGCGCGTCGGCGTAACCGGGCCCCCGACCGACGAGCGCGGCGAGCCGATGGCGCAGCCGGGCCGAGGCGGCCGCATGCGTGTCGATGTCGGCCTGCGCGTGCGGAATGGGTTCGCTCGCCCTGAGCACGGCCACCTGCATGTCGAGGCCGGCGTCGGCGCGTTGCGACGTGAGGCGCAGCAGATAGCTGTGTTGCTGCAGCGTATCGCGCGCGATCGCGAGCAGTTGCTGTTCGAGCGCGAGCTGCAGGTACGTTTCGACGATCGCCGCCTGCAGCGACACGGCGGCCGCATGCTCGAGCGCGCGCTGCTGATCCGCGCGCAGCGCGGCGGCGCGCGCCAGCGCGTGCTGCCGGCCGGCGATGTCGAGATCCCACGACGCGCCGAGGAGCGCCTGCGCGTCGACCTGCCAGTGTCCGGCCGCGGGCGGCGGCGTCCGATAGCTGCCCGGCAGGCGCGTCGGCACCGCGCTCGCCGTCGCGCCGAGCTGCGGTAGCAGCGCGGCGTTTTCGACGTCGGCGTCGGCCAGCGCCTGCGCGACACGTTCGCGCTGCGCCTGCAGCGTCGGTGCGCCGGCCAGCGCATCGTCGACGAGGTGATCCAGCTGCGCGTCGCCGAACGCGGTCCACCAGCGTTCGGCGATCGTCGGCGAGCCGGTGCCGGCGGAGCGAATCGCGGCGCCCGCATCGAGTTGCTCGACGGGCGTGATCCGCGCCGCCGGGCGTTGCGGGCCGAACGGGGCGCAGCCGGCGATCGCGAGCGCGGCGAGGGCGGGAACCAGGCGGCGGGCGCCGCACGCTCGGTCGATGAGTAGAGGCATGGTCGGTTTCCTGTCGCGTGAAGGCGAACGATCTGTATCTAAAAATATATCTTTAGATATTATTAGACGGTCGGCAACTGGTAGAAATGGCAGTCGGCCGCACCGGCCGCACCGGCGGCCGGCATCGTCGAAAAGCGGAAGGGGAAGGACAGAGGCGCGGGTTACGCGATGGCGAGTGCGTCGAGCGCGGCCGCGAGCGTTTGTGCGACGGACTGGCCGGAGGTATCGATGCGGCGGTGCGCGCACGCGCGGTACAGCGATTCGCGCGCGTCGTGCAGCGCGGCGAGCGCGGCGCGCGGGTCGGCGACGTTCAGCAGCGGGCGGGACGCGTCGCCGCGCGTGCGGTGCCACAGGGTGTCGAGATCGCTCGCGAGATGGATCACGAAACAGCGCTGGCCGAGCCGGGCGCGCGTGTCGTCGCGCAGCACGGCGCCGCCGCCGGTCGCGAGCACGAGCGCCGGCCCGCGGGTCAGCGCGTCGATGACGTCGGCTTCGCGTGCGCGGAAGTCGCCCGCATGGAATTGCGCGGCGACGGGCGCGCCGAAGCGGCGTTCGAGTTCGCGGTCGACGTCGACGAACGGCAGCGCGAGTGCGCGGGCCAGTGCGCTGCCGACGGTCGTCTTGCCGGCGCCGGGCATGCCGACGAGCGCGATGCGCATCGGGCCGGCTTGCGGGCGCGGGCTCACAGGCGGCTCCGCAGCGACGGCGCGCGGCGGGTCACGGCGGCGATGCGCTGCATCCGGACGTAGTTGGCGAGCGGGTCCAGCGTATCGGTGACGAAGGTGTGAGGCGCGCCCGGAGCCGTGTCCAGCGCAATGCCGGCGACCACGAGCGTGCCGTCGCACAGTGCGTCGGCGAGCGCGCCGATTCGTGCGCCGAGCGCCGGCGATGCCACGCCGAGATCTGCAACGACGCGGCGCGAGCGCGGCCAGTCGACCGGCTCGGCCGGGCGTACCGGCCAGCGCGCCAGCAGGCCGCCGGGCAGCGGCGTCGCGGCCCGTGCGGCGGATGTCTCCAGCACCCGCCAGGTCAGCGGCGCCGCGGGCAGGCATGCGCGCCAGCGGCCATAGGCGGTCGCCAAGCTGTCGCCGATCGCCACCGCGGGAAGCCGGAGGCGCTCGCAGCGCCGCAGCAGGCACGCGGTGCCGGCGGCGTCGGGTGTGCCGCGCACGAACGGCAGCAGCTCCAGTTCGTCGTCGTATTCGGCGCGCAACGCGCGCAGCCATCGCCCGGCGGCGAGCGACAGGCAGTCCGCCGCGGCGATGCCGCACAGCACGAGCAGGCGATCGTCGCGACCGTCGCGAATCGCGAGCAGCCGGGCGGCGACGCGGGACGAAGCGGGCGCCGTCGTCATGATGCGGCCGGGCCGTCGGCGTGCCGGTCGGGACAACCCGCGGCTCGCGGATAGGCGCCGAGAACGCGCAGTTCGGACGCGGCGGGCGCCATCTCGTCGAGCGCCGCGCGCACGTTCGGATCGAGCAGGTGCCCGCCGAAATCGATGCAGTACCGATACGCATGGCCGGCGCCGCGTGCCGGGCGCACGCCGACCCACAGCAGCGGGGCGCGGTGTCGGGCGAGCGCATCGAATACGCGCGCGAGCGCGTCGGGCGCGTCGGTCGGCCGCAGCACGATGCTCGTGCGGTCGTGGCCGGTCGGCGCGGGCGCCTGGCCACCGACGATCACGAAGCGCGTGTGGTTGTCCGGGTGATCCTGGATCGCGCTGGCAACGATTCGCAGTCCGTAAAGCGCGGCCGCGGGCTCACCGGCGATCGCCGCGCAGTCATACAGGTGCGCCGCCTCGCGCGCGGCCACCGCGTTGCTGGACACCGGGATGCGGCGCAGGCCGGGCGCATGCGCGTCGAGCCACGCGCGGCATTGCGCGAGCGCCTGCGGATGGCCGACCACGCTGTCGACGCCGGCGAGCGATCCGCTGGCGCTCAGCAGGCAGTGCGCGACCGGCAGTTCGATCTCGCCCGTGACGCTCGCCGCCTGCGCGATCAGCAGGTCGAGCGTGCGGGTCACGGCGCCTTCGGACGAATTCTCGATCGGCACGACCGCGCATTCCGCGTCGCCGCGCGCGAGCGCGTCGAATACGGCGTCGATCGTCTCGTGCGCCTGCCCGCGGGCGAACTCGCCGAAATGACGGAGCATCGCGGTTTCGGTGTAGGTGCCTGACGGGCCGAGGAACGCGACGGACGGCAGCGCCTGCGCGTCACGGCTCGCGCTGAACAGCGTCTGCCAGATGGCGCGCAGGTCGCGGTCGCGCAGCCCCCACGGCGCGCGCGTGCACAGCTCGGCCACGATCGACGCTTCGCGGGCGGGCTGCCGCACCGCGAGCCCCGCATGCCGCTTGAGATGACCGATCTCGGTTGCGTGAGCGATGCGCTGGCCGATCAGCTCGAGAAGCTGGTCGTCGATCACGTCGATCTGCGCACGGCGTCGCGCGATCGCATCGTCGACGGACGACGGGGCGGCAAGTTCGGTGGGCGTCATGGCGTGTCGATCCGTGAAGCGGGGGAAGCGGCCGGCCGGTGCGCGGCGACGTGCGCCGCCGCGCCCGGCTGCATGCGTGCGACGGCGCGCGCGTATTCGGCCGCGAGGCGTTCGACGATGTCGGCCACGCTGAGCACCGCGTCCATCGCGCCGACGCCCTGGCCGGCCCCCCAGATGTCGCGCCACTGCTTCGCGCCGCCGTCCGGCGAGAAATCGAGCTGCGTGCCGTCGACCCGTGCGAGCCGGCGCGCGTCGAGCCCGGCCGCCTCGATGCTCTGGCGCAGGTAGTTGCCGTGGACGCCGGTGAATGCATCGGTGTAGACGATGTCGGCAGCGCTGGCTTCGACGATCGTGTCCTTGTAGCGCTGCACCACGTTGGCTTCGTGCGACGCCAGGAAGCGCGTGCCGATGTACGCGAAGTCGGCGCCGAGCGCGCGCGCGGCGGCGATCGCGTCTCCCGTCGCGATCGCGCCGGACAGCGCGATGAAGCCGTCGTAGAAGCGCCGCACTTCCGTGACCAGCGCGAACGGCGACAGCGTGCCGGCGTGGCCGCCCGCGCCCGCCGCGACGAGGACGAGGCCGTCGACGCCGGCTTCCAGCGCCTTCTGCGCATGTCGCACCGTCGTGACGTCGTGCAGCACGATCCCGCCGTAGGCGTGGATCGCGTCGACGACGTCGCGCGACGGCGCGCGCAGGCTCGTGATCATCAGCGGCACGCGGCGCTCGATGCAGATGCGCAGATCCTGTTCGACGCGCGGATTCGACGGATGGCAGATATGGTTGACCGCGTACGGGCCGACCGGCGCATCGGGATGGGCCTCCCGGTACGCGCGCAGCGTGCCGTCGATCGTGTCGATCCAGTCGCCGAGCTGCGCGCTGAGCCGCGCGTTGAGCGCCGGAAATGCGCCGACGATCCCGCTCCTGCACTGGGCGAGCACCATCTCGGGATAGCTCGCGATCAGCATCGGAGACGCAATCACCGGCAGCCGGAGACCCTGCAGCGGAAGCGGAATCATGGTCGGGCTCCGGCTCGTCAGCGCACGAGCGCCGCGCTGTCGCGCCGCTCGTCCAGGCGGCGGTGGAAGCCGTCGCGGCTGACCGCGCAGCGCGTATGCACGCCTTCGCCGACGACGCCCACCGCGTCGCGCACCTCGACCCGGTACGTCATCATGCGGCCGTCGACCTCGATCAGTTCGGCGTCGACCGTCACCTCCCATTCGGGCGGCGTCGGCGCGAGATGCTTGATCTCGAAGTTGTAGCCGACCGTCATCTGCCCGGCCGGCAGCAGATGGTCGGTCGCCTGCATGCAGGTCTGTTCGATGAAGATGATCATGATCGGGCTCGCGAGCGCGTGCGCTTCGCCTCCCCATTGATCGGCGAGCGAAATCGTGTCGACGCGGTGAGTGGCGCGGGCGCGCAGGCCAGTCTGGATAGTCAAGGGCAGCTCCTGAAGGGGGATGGAAGGGTGAACGCTCACGCCGCGCGCGCCGTGGCGGCCGCGCGTCGTTGCATCTGGCTGAAGATGTTGCGGTAATGCATTTCCTCGGTGCCGCCGGCCGAGCCCATCGCCAGCGCGTCGGCGACGAAGGTGGCGAGCGGGCCGCGCCGGTAGCCGTCGCTGCCGTGAATCGCGAGCAGGTGCAGCGCGGCCTGCGCGAGATCGCGCGCGCCCGCGAGCTTCGCGATCGAACAGTTCGCGAGCGCCTCGGGACGTTGCCCGACGAGTTGATCGAGCGCCGCGCGCGCCGTCCAGCGCGTGCGTTCGATGCCGACCTGGACGTCCACCAGCCGGCGCTGCACGTGCTGATGGGCGTCCAGCGCGACGCCGAGCGTCTTGCGGCCGCTGGCATGCGCGAGCGCGTCGGCGAGAAACGGCTGGGTGACGTTCGCGCACAGCAGGCCGAACAGCGCGCGATTCATCGACGCGATGTCCATCAGCAGGCGCAGCCCGTCGCCGGGCGTGCCGAGCAGTTCGTCGGCGTCGACGCGCACGCCGGACAGCGCGAGATCGCCGATCGGAAGATCCGCGACGCCGAACGTCGCCTGCGGGGCGCTGCGCCGCACGCCCGCGCGTTCGGGATCGATCAGCACCAGCGCGGTGGCCGGCTTGCCGTCGCCGGTCAGCGTCGCGACGATCATCATCAGGCGCGCTTCGGGCGCGTGGCTGATGTTGTACTTGTGGCCGTCGAGCCGGTAGTGGTCGCCGTCGCGAACGAGGCACGTTTCGAGCGCGCGCACTTCGGTGCCGGTACCTTTCTCGGAGATCGCCGTGGCGCCGATGGCGCCGGACAGCAGCGACGGCAGATGCCGTGTGCGCTGCGCGTCGGAACCGTATGCGACGATCGCGCGAATCAGCGTCGCCTGATTGGCGAGCGCCATCGCGAAGCCGACGGAGCGCAGCGCCGCGGCGACCGCTTCGAAGGCATCGACGAAGTCGTGCCACGTGCCGCCCGCGCCGCCGAGTTCGCGCGGTACCGGCAGGCGCCACAGTCCCGCGTCCGACAAGGCATCCCATGCGTCGCGATGGAAGGCGCCGCAAGGGGCGGAATGCGCATGGCGTTCGGCGATGTCCCGGTACGCGGCGGTCGTCGTGTGCTGTGCTTCGCTGGCGGTGAGAGTCATGTCGGGGCGCGGGCTTTGCAGGGATCGTGTCGCCAATCTAATGAAAAGCGCCCGGACGAGAAACTGTCAGTTATTGCACTTCGGCGCGGCGCGCAGCGGGGAGTGAAGCGAGCGTGATCGGCGAGGCGATGGGCGCGGCGGAGCGCGATTGCCGGAGGGGATCTTGACGCGCGTCGCGTACATCGGCGCTCGCGGATGGTCTCTTTGTTTTGAAACGCCCGCCGGGCACCGGAGGGCCGACCTCGCGCAGGCCGACGTGATGCGCCGCCGGCGGGCGTACATGGTCGATCCGATACTCGCGGCGCGAGCCGCTCGCCGAGCGTGCGGTACCGACACGGCACCGTGTTCGTGCCGCATCGCGACTGAAATCGCGTGCCAGGTGCCCGACGGACTTCTCGACTAACGACGCTGCCGCGCGCGCAAACCACGACGGGATCGCATGCGTGCCGCCATGATCGGTCGATCCTGTCGGCAGGACCGCGTGGACATGGCCGCGGCGATGCGGGCGACGAGGACGATTGCACGTACGCTCATGAGTTCGACTGCGGTGCGTGAGACGGGGTGGCCGGTGCCTTGTAGCCTTCGAGGATCTGTTCCATTACCGACAGCGGGTGGCTTCCGCGCGACACGATTCCGCCGGTGCGGGCGTTGGCGCGCGCATAGTGTTCGTCCCGCATCAGGATTCGGTGGGCCGCAGGCAGGTTCCAGTACGGGATGGCCGCGAGAAGATGATGCGTGAGGTGTAGATTGTCGCCATGCATGCCGATGAACCAGCGTTCCCACCATGACGGAAATCGGTTGCGGGTCATCAGCAATTCGTCGGTTTCCCTGCCGAACAGGCCGAAGTGCTCGGATACCTCGGATAGCCACCCGATGACCTGGAACGACGTCAGGTACGGAATCAGCCAGAAGAGCAGGTACCCTGCGGGGTTCGTGGCAATGCCAAGGAGTGCGAACAGGAAGGCATGGACCAGGATCAGCTTTATCGCGCCACGCCGCGATTTGAGCAGCGACGCAACGCGATGACGGACGAGGTAGTTGGCGTAGCTGAACACGTTCAGCAACATCAGGGTACGAAGCACGTGGCCGAAGCAGAACTCGAATCGATCCTCGGCGCGCTGAAGCCCCGAGTCGATATAGTAGATGTAGTCCGGATCGCGCGTCGGATCGCCGAGAAACCGGTGATGCGACATGACGTGAGACTGGCGATACGATTCGAAATCCTGAAAAACCGGGAGACCGGAAAGATATTCGCCGATGAAACGATTCAAGCGGCCATTGCGTGCGAGTGTCAAATGCGCCGCTTCGTGCAATAGCGACGCGAGTGCGCGCTGGCGGGATCCGACGATCAGCACGGTCAGCGGATACGCGTACGGCGTCAGCCTTGTCATCCAGATCGCGCCGGCGATCGTCGCAAGGTCGCCCATCCAGCCCAGTAGCCCGCGCCAGTTGTTCTTCCGGTACAGCGGGTCGAGATCGGCCTTGAGTACGGCGTCTATCCGGAACTTCCTCAACACGCCCGTATTCTGTTCGCGCATATCGATTCCTTGCCTGTTTTGAAGTGCGAACCAAGTTATACGAACGTGTTTTGCACAGCATCTGTGAAATTTCGCTGTGGAAATTGACAGTGAAATTTCGCAGGTTGTGAGACGGCCATGTCCCGTGTTCTTCTTCCATTGTGATTCGGACTTTCAGGCATGTCGATCGAGTACGGTCGCATGCCAATTTTCAGCAACGAGAAAACAAGGGAGTGGTCGTGAGCAAACATTTCGATGAGACGGGCAATGTCCTTGATCGGTTGAGCGAATCCGCCGGCCGCAGCTACCCGGCGGGAACGGAGGCGCGGCTGTCGATGTCGCAGGAGCAGGCGTGGTTTCTCGAGATGCTGGTGCCGGACAGCATCGCGTACAACTTCCAGGCGGTCCTCAACCTGCGCGGCGCTCTCGACATCGGCGCGCTCGAGCGTGCGCTCGGGCGGCTCGTTCAGCGCCATCAGAGCCTGTCGACGGTATTCGTCGAGCACGACGGCGAGCCGGTGCAGCGCATCGAACCCGCATGGCCCGTCACGGTGCCAGTCGTCGACATGTCGAAGACGGCCGAGCACGCGCGCGACGCGTACATCGAATCGCTGATCAGGGTAGAAACGGGCGCCAAGATCGACGTCGGCACGCTGCCGCTGGTGCGCTGGGTTCTGTTCAAGCGCAGCGAGCATGATCATGCGCTGCTGCACATCGAGCACCACCTGATTCACGATGGCTGGTCGTTTCGTCTGTTCCTGCGCGAATTGAGTCACTTCTACAACGCGGAGCGTGGCAGGCAGGACCTTGCGCCGCTCGAGCCGGTCATTCAGTTCATCGACTATTGCGAGTTCGAACGTGCGTGGCTCGAATCGACGGCCGGCCTCGCGGGACGCGCGTACTGGCGGGAACGCCTGCGGACATGGTCCCCTTACGGCCATTCGCCGTTCCCGCGCGCCGGCGCGCCGGTCGCGAATCTCGATTTCGTTGGCAGTTCGGTATCGGTGCCGTTCCCCGCCGCGCTGGCCACGCGCCTGAAGCATTACGCGGCGCAGCGCAAGGCAACGCTGTTCGAGACGATGTTCTCGGTGTTTGCATCCGTGGTTGCCGCGCGCTCGGGCAATACACGCCAGATCGTCGGCACGGCCGTCGCCAATCGAGACGTCCAGGGGATTCAGAACACGATCGGCATGCTCGTGAACATGCTGCCGGTATGCGTCGAACTGTCGCCCGACATGCAATGGCCTGCCCTGATCGACCGCGTGAAGGACGAGATCCGCGCCGGATGCTCGCATTCGCACGTGCCGTTCTCGAGCATGGTCGCCGATCTTCAGCCCGAACGCGCGACGAATCTGCTGCCGTACATTCAGGTCGCGTTCAGTTTCCATAATTCGATGACGCGCAAGCTCGAATTCGACGGGCTGGACGTCGACATTCTCGAAGGGCTCAGCAATGGTTCGGCCAAGTTCGATCTGAACGTGATAGTCGTGTTCGACGACGAGACGCGCCCCGAAGCCGGTGGGCGCTTCATGCTCGAATATTCGACGTCCGCGGCGGCCGAGGCGGATGTGCTCGCGCTGATGAACGCGTTCTTCGCGACCGCGAATGCCTGGCTCGACGATCCCGATCGCCGTCTCGGCGCGCTTGCGGGCGCGCCGACCGGTGGCGCGGACGATGCGCAGCCCATGGCGGGCGACGCGGACGTCGCGTTCTGGCGCGCGCAACTCGACACGGAGGTGGGCGAGCTGATCGCGGATGCACCCGCCGGGACACCGCCCGTCGAGTTCTACACCGGGCGGCAGGACCCGGCCAGCGGCGCCGAGTCGCTCATGCAGTTGGACGCGGCATGCGACGCGAGCGGGATCGCGCCGGCCGCTGCGTCGCTCGCGCTGCATGCGGCGGCCCTCGCGCGCTTCAGCGGCAGTCTCGATGTCGTGATCGGGCTTGCATCGGACATCGACGGCCGCACACTGCCCGTGCCGCTGCCGGTCGCGCTGCACGTCGACCCGTCCGCCTCATTCGCCGAATTGTCCGGAATGGCCGGGCGCGCGTGGCGACAGGCGGTTGAGCGTCATGCACGCGCACCGCAGGCGTTGGATGTCGCGACGGCCGAATGGCGCGCGGGTACGGGCCATGCAACGGCGCCGGGCTTCCAGTCGACGTTCGCCGTGACGTACGACTCGCCCGCGTCGCACGCCGCGACGCAGGGGGGGGGCGCACCCGCATCGACGCGCTGCTGTGTCTTACGCCAGGCGGCACGACGCCGACCCCGGTTTATACCTCCGAAGGGTTGTCGTCGCAGACTGTCGCGTCGTTCGCGCGGGCGGTCGAACGGTTGGTCGATGCGGCCGCGCTGTCGCTCGACATGCGCATCGGCGCCGCCGACGCTGTGGGCGAGCCGGGCGAGATCGCCGCACTGCGCCGGCAGGCGGAAGGCGCGCGGCCGCCGTACCGGGAAGCGACGCTGCATGCGCTCGTCGAGCGCTGGGCGGCCGAACGGCCCGATGCGCCCGCGGTGCGGTGCGGCGAGACCGTATGGACCTATGCGGAACTCGATGCGAAAGGAAGCGAGGTCGCCGCGCACCTGATCGCGTGCGGTGTGCGGCCTGGGGATGTGGTAGGCGTCAGCATGGCCCGCTCGCCCGCGCAGGTGGGTGCGCTGCTCGGCATCCTGAAAGCGGGGGCCTGCTATTTGTCGCTCGATGCGGCACTGCCCGCCGCGCGTCGCGACTGGCAGGTCAGTGCAGCCGGAGTCGCGCATGTGTTGGTCGACGCGGACGCGCCGCCGTTCGCAGACGGTGTCGCGACCCACTGCGTCGATCGCGTGCCGCTCGGATCGTACGCCGGGATCCGCGATGCCGGCAGGCCCGACGCAGGCATCGACGCGCCGTGCTACTACATGTTCACGTCCGGTTCGACCGGCGAGCCGAAGGCGACGCCGAGCCGCCATCGCGACGTGGTGAATTTCCTGACGAGCGACAGCTGCGTGAAGATCGGGCAGGACGACCGCGTGCTGATGTTCGCGCCGCTCGCGTTCGACGCGTCGACGTTCGAGATCTGGGGCGCGCTGCTCAACGGCGCGCAACTGATCGTGCAGCCTGGCACGCACGCGAGCCTCGAGGATCTTGCCGATACGCTCGTGTCGTCGCAGGCGAGCGTGATATGGCTCACTTCCGCGTTGTTCCAGGAGATGGTCGCGCAGCATCCGCAAGCGCTGCGGCACGCGCGGCAGGTGCTGACCGGCGGCGACGTCGTGTCGACCGACGCGATGCGCGGTTTCTTCGCGGCAGGCGGGCGGGCGCTCACGGTGTGCTACGGGCCGACCGAAGGCACCGTGTTCACGACGGCATATACGCTCGAACGCCCGGAGGATATCGATGCGCGCGCGCTGATCGGTCGGCCGATTTCGCATCGCGACCTGTACGTGATCGACGTGTTTGGCAATCTGGCCGCGCCAGGCGTGCCCGGTGAACTGTACGTGGGCGGCGGCGTGACGGACGGCTATCTGAAGCGGCCCGACCTGACGGCGCAACGCTTTGTCAGCCTGCCGTGGTTGAGTGGGCGCACGCTGTTCCGATCCGGCGACATCGGCCGCTGGACCGCCGAAGGTTGCGTCGAGTTCCTGGGCCGGCGCGACAGCCAGATCAAGATTCGCGGGTTTCGGATCGAGACGGGCGAAATCGAGCAGGCCATGCGGGCACTGGACGGCGTCGCCCAGTGCGCGGTGGTGGTGGCCGCGCAAGGGGCGGACAAGCGGATCGAGGCGTTCGTCACGGCCACGCGCGGCGCGACGCCCTCCGCGGCCGTGCTGCGCGACGCACTGGTCGATATCCTGCCCGACTACATGGTGCCCGCGCGTGTCCACGTCGTGGAGCGCCTGCCGATGACGGCCAGCGGCAAGCTGGACAAGCGCGCGCTGCGCGACGCACTCGCGCCCGTGGAAACGGACGCGGGCGCCCAGCAGGATGTGCGCCGCACCGCGCCGACCGGTGCGCTGGAAGAGGCGATTGCCGCGGTCTGGGCCGACGTGCTGAAACTCGACGTGATCGAGCGCGAGCAGGACTTCTTCTCGATCGGCGGCCATTCGCTCGCCGGCATGCGGATCGTATCGCGCCTCGGCAAGACGCTCGGCCGGCGCGTGTCGCTCGACACGCTGTTCCGCTTCCCGACGGTCGCGTCGTTCGCCGGCGCGCTGTCCGACAGCCCGGCCCACGCGACGCCGGCCGCCGCCGTGGCGGCCGGCCAGGCTGTCTGACCCGCGGCCGGCCCGGCCGAACCTTTCCCATCCTCGAAGCACCTCCGCGCGCGCCGACCGGCGCGCGCCTTCCATCCTGGAGCAATGCATGGATCTCGCAAGTCCGGCGGAAACGTCCGTCCAGTCCATCGCCGCCGGCCCGACCGGCATGTCCGCGGCTCAGCAGAGCCTGTGGTTCCTGAATCAGTTCGAACGTGGCGGGGTGACCTACAACGTCCCGTTCTCGTTGCGCCTGTCCGGCCGTGTCGACCCCGATGCGCTCGCGCGCGCGCTCGACGTCGTGCAGCGGCGGCATCCCGCGCTGCGCTGCCGGTTTCCGAGCCGCGGCGGCCAGCCGGTCGTGCAGATCGTCGACGCGCCGGCCGCACTGACGCGCGTCGACTTCTCGAGCCTGCCTGATCCGGCGGCGAGCGTGGCGGAACTCGAGAGCGAGCAGGCACGAGCACCGTTCGACCTCGAGCGCGATGCTCCGTTGCGCGCGACGCTCGCGCGGGTGGCCGACGACGACTACCGTCTCGTCGCGACCGTGCATCACATCGTGTTCGATGGCCGTTCGCTGCAGCTGTTCCTCGATGAACTCGCGCGGGCGTATGCCGAACTCGCACACGGCCGCGAACCGGACGCCGCGCCGCTCGACGACGGCCTGCATGCCGATGCGAACGCCGCATCCGCGGATCTCGCCGCCGGCCTCGCGCATTGGCAGGCCCGGCTGTCGGGCGCGCCTGCCGTGCTGCCGCTGCCGCTCGATCATCCGCGGCCGGCCGCGCGGCGCTTCAACGGGCGCCGGATCGAATTCGATGTGCCGCTCGATGTGGCCAACGGGCTCAAGGAGGTCGCGCGGGCGCGCGGCCTGTCGATGTACATGGTCGGGCTCGCGGCGTTCGCGGTGCTGCTTCGCCGCTATACGCACGAGGGCGACATCGTGATCGGATCGCCGATTTCGAATCGCTATGCGCTCGAGCGCGACGACGTGATCGGCTATTTCGTGAACACACTGCCCAACCGGGTCGACGTATCGGGCACGCCGACTTTTTCCGACGTGCTCGAACGCGTGCGTGCGACGGTGCTGGACACGCTCGAGCACGCATACGTACCGTTCGAGAAGATCGTCGAAGCCGTCCAGCCGCCGCGTTCGTTGGCTCATGCGCCGATATTCCAGGTGCTGTTCGATTTCGCGGCCGAAGGGTTCGAGGTGGACTTCGGCGCCGGAATCGAAGCGCGGATGCATACGCTGGACTCCTGCACCGCGAAGTACGATCTCAGCCTCACGCTGGCACTCGCCGGCGACGGCATGCGCGCAGCGTTCGAGTACGACTGCGACCTGCTCGGCGGCGCGCTCGTCGAGCAGATGACCGACAGCCTCGTGCGCATCCTGCGTTGTCTGGTGACCGACCCCGACGCGCGGATCGACGCGGCGCCGCTGCTGTCGCGCGAGGCCGCGGCCGCGATGCTGGCGCTCGCGAACGACGGCGCGCGAGACCCGGGCCGCCCATTCGTGCCGTTTCACCGCGCGTTCGAGCAGGCGGCGCAGCGCGACGGCGGTGCGCTGGCGCTGGTATACGGCGAGCGGCGCGCCACCTACGCGGACGTCGACGCGCGAGCGACGGCGCTGGCCGCGCAATTGCGGGCGTCGGGCGTGCGGCGCGGCGATCGCGTCGTCGTGTTGCGGCGCTATGGTCCGGACGTGGTCGTCGCGCTGCTCGCGATCCACAAGGCCGGCGCCGTGTTCGTGCCGGTGTCGCCCGACGATGCGAGACGCGATGCACTGATCGCCGACGTGGCGCCGGCGGCAATCGTCGTCGAACATCCGTGCGATGGCGCAGGGTTCGATTGCACCGCGATCGCGATGGAAGCGCTTGTGTGCGAGCCGGGCGCACCGCTCGCGGGCTTCGATCCCGATGGAGCGATGACGACCGCCGACGACATCGCCTACGTGATTTTCACGTCGGGCTCCACCGGTCGCCCGAAAGGCGTCGAGGTTTCGCACGGGAGCTGGATGTCGCTGTTTCATGCATTCGAGGCAGCTTACGGCCGCACGCAGCCGGGTGTGACGGCCGTGTTGCAGATGGCGAACCATACGTTCGACGTGTTCATGAGCGACGTGATTCGCGGCCTCGGCGGGGGAGGGCGGCTGATCATGTGCCCAAGGGAGAGCCTGACCGATGCGCAGGCGCTACATGCGCTGATCGAGCGCGAGCGTGCGACCGTGATGGAATTCGTGCCGGCCGTCGTGCGCCAGATGATCGAATATCTCGAACGCAGCGGCAAGCGCCTGGACGGGGTGCAGGCGGTCACGTGCGGTGCGGACGTCTGGTTCGTCCACGAGTACCGCAAGCTGCGCGCGCTGTGCGCGCCGGATACTCGCGTGCTCAGCGTGTATGGCGTGACGGAAGCCACGTGCGAAAGCGCGACCTTCGAACCGCGCGACGCGTGGTACGAGTCCGAGCGCAGCATGCCGATCGGCACGCCGTTGCCGAACACGTCGATGTACGTGGTCGACGACGCACTGAATCTCGTTCCGCTCGGCGTGCCCGGTGAACTGCTGATCGGCGGCGGCGCCGTCGCGTCGGGTTACCTGAATCGGCCGGAGCTGACCCGCGAACGTTTCCCGGTCGGCGGGTTCGATGCCGACGGGCGCTTCGTGTCCGATCCGGGCGGCCGCCGCTTCTACCGCACCGGCGATCTTTGCCGGCATCTGGCGGACGGCACGATCGAGTTCATCGGCCGGCTCGACAACCAGGTCAAGGTTCGCGGCTTCCGGATCGAGCTCGGCGAGATCGAAAGCGTGCTCGCGGAGCATCCGAACGTGCGCGAATGCGCGGTCGTGGCGCGCGGGGCGCCGGGCGGCGAGCTCGAACTGGTCGGTTATGCCGATGCGGGGGCGACCCGGGACGCGTTGTTCGAGCATCTGCGCGCGCGGCTGCCCGAGCACATGGTGCCGCGTGCGCTGGTCCTGTTGCCGGGGCTGCCGCTGTCGCCGAACGGCAAGATCGACCGCAAGCGCTTGCCCGATCCGGACTGGGATGCGCTCGCGCATGCGTACGTCGCGCCGCGAAACCCGCTCGAGGCGCGGCTTGCGCGGGACTGGGAGGCGCTGCTGCGCACGACGCGCATCGGCGTGCACGACAATTTCTTCGAGCGAGGCGGCCATTCGCTGCTCGTCACGCAGGCGCTGACGCGCGTCCACGATGCGTTCGGCGTGAAATTGAAGGTGGCCGACGTGTTCGAGCGGCCCACGATCGAGCAGCTTGCCGAGCGCGTGATGGAGCAAATGATGTCGGCTGCCCGGGAAGGCGTGGCCGCTCGCGCGGATGCGCCGATTCCGCGCGCGGACGGCCACGAGCGCCGGCGCCTGTCGTTCGCGCAGCGGCGTATGTGGTTCGCCCGGCAGGCGGAGCCGGGCGCGGCGTACAACATGCCGGAAGTGTTCCGTGTGCGCGGCCGCCTGGATCGAGACGCGCTCGAAGCGGCGCTGAACCGCGTGGTCGGGCGCCACGAGGTGCTGCGAACGCGCTTCACCGCGGACGTGCAGGCGTGGGTGGACGATGCCGGCCATCCGCGCCGCGAGCCGCTTGCGCAGATCGACGCCCCGGCGCCGGTGCCGTTCGTCGTCGAGCCGATCGAGCCGGGGCGCGTGAACGAGCGACTCGCGCGCGAAGCGGCGCGTCCGTTCGAGCTGGACCGCGAGTGGCCGATCCGCGCATTGCTGCTGCGCGTCTCGCCGGACGAACACGTGCTGTGCATCGTGCTGCATCACATCGCGTACGACGGCTGGTCGAGCGGGCTGTTGCGCCGCGAGCTGGCGCAAGCCTATCGGGCATGCGCCGCAGGCGAGGCGCTCGTGTCGAGCGAGCCCGCGTTGCAGTATCAGGACTACGCGGCGTGGCAGCGCGCACGGACGGCGACGAGCGGTTTTGCGGAATCCGTCGCCGCATGGCGGGAGCGCCTGAGCGATCTGCCGTCCGCGCTGCCGCTGCCGGAGCGGACCGACGCGCCGGGCGCCGGCGCACCGGGCGCCGATTACGTCGATTTCGCGTTGCCCGCATCGTGCGCACCGCAGCTGAAGCGGCTGTGCGAGCGGCTGAACTGCACGCCGACGATGGTGATGCACGCGGCGCTCGCGGTCCTGCTGCATCGCTACACCGGGCAGGACGATATCGTGATCGGCATCCCGTTCGCGGGACGAGATCATCCGGATGCCGAAGCGTTGATGGGGTTCTTCGTCAATCTGTTGCCGATACGGTTGCAGTTGGACGCGCCCATGCGACTCGCGGACGTTATCGCAGCAAGTCGGCGCATGCTGCTCGAGGCCGACGCCGGACAGTCGGTGCCGCTCGATCATCTCGTCGAAACGCTGAATCCGGCTCGCGCGCCGGGTCGGCACCCGTTCTTCCAGATCGGGCTGGTGGTGCAGAGTGCGGCGCCCGACGCGCTCGACCTGGCGGGGCTGGCGGTGGACGAGCTCGCGGTCGCGCCCGCCGACGTCAAGCTCGACCTGATGGTCGAAGTGCGCGCATTCGACGGCGCATCGCTCGGCGGCAGCTTCAAGTACCGTACGTCACGCTACGCGCGCGCATTTGTGGGCGGGCTCGCGCGCCATTTCGGCGAATTGCTGCGCAATCTGCTGGCCGATGCCGGCCAGACCGTGTCGGACGTGATGATGCTGCCGGCCGACGAATACGCGGCATTGACGGACGCGTGCCGTGGGACGCGGCGCGATTTCGGCGCGACGGGTGACGTGATCGCGCAACTGGAAGCGCATGCGGCGGCGACGCCGGACGCGATTGCGCTGGAGTTCGACGCACGGCGCTGGACCTACGCGCAGCTCGACCAACTCGCGAACCGGATCGCCGGCGCGCTGCGCGCGCACGGCGCGACGCCCGGCACGCATGTCGGGCTGTTCACCGGACGCCATCCCTATCTCGTTGCAGGCATGCTCGGCGCGCTGAAGGCGCGCTGCGCGTTCGTGCCGCTGAATCCCGACGACACGGTCGACGGAGGTCTCGGCTACACGGTGGCCGACGCCGGCGTGCGGCTGGTCGTCGCCCAGCGCGACCTCGCGTCGCGCTGCGCCGCGCTCGGCGTGACGACACTGATCGCCGACGATATCGACGACGACCGCGCGCCGGCCGTGCGCGCGCCGGGTCTCGTGCACGCGCCGACCGATCTCGCGTACGTGCTTTACACGTCGGGCTCGACCGGACGTCCGAAAGGCGTGATGGTGACGCGGCGCAACCTGCTCAATACCGCGCACGCATTCGCAGCGTCCGTCGGGCTGCATCCGGGCGCGCGCCAGCTGCAGTATTTTTCGCCCGTCTTCGACGGCGTGTGCGGCGAAGTGTTTCCGGTGCTCGTGTCGGGCGCGACGCTCGTGTTCGCGCCCGCCGCCCGGCTGCTGCCGGGGCCCGAGCTGCTCGGGCTGCTGCGCGCCGAGCGGATCACGCATCTGCAGATCACGCCGACCGCGCTACGCCTGCTGCCGTACGCCGAGTTGCCGGAGCTTGCGACGATCGTGGCCGCGGGCGAGGCCTGTCCGGCGAACATCGCGCGGGAGTGGGCGCAAGGCCGGCGCTTCATCAATGGTTATGGGCCGACCGAGACGACGATCTACGCATCGGCGACCGACTATTGGGATGCCCGCGGCGCGCTGGTGTTGCGACCGCTGGCGAACGTGACGTTCGAGGTGCTCGATCGCTACGGCCATCCGTTGCCGTGCGGCGTGCCCGGTGAGCTGTACATCGGCGGCGAGGGCGTGGCGGCCGGCTACCTGAACCTCGACGAGGAGACCGCGCGCCGCTTCGTGCCGGATCCGCGTTCAAGCGAGCCCGGCGCGCGCCGCTACCGGACCGGCGACTACGTGATCCGCCAGCCGGACGGCAGCCTGACGTACGTCGGACGCGCGGACGCGCAGGTCAAGATCCGCGGCTTCCGGGTCGAACCGGGCGAGGTGGAGGCGCGCCTGAACGCGCTGCCTGGGATCACGCAGGGCGTCGTGCTCGCGCCGTTCGATGCGAACGGGCATCGGATCCTGGTCGGCTACTACGTGGGCGAACCCGCGGAAGGCGAGGTGCGCACGCGGCTTGCGCAGCAATTGCCGGCCCATCTTGTTCCGGAGCGCCTCGTGAGGCTGCCCGATCTGCCGCGCGCGCGTACCGGCAAGGTGGACCGCAACGCGCTCGCCGCCCAGGCGGCCGGGCCGGTCGCGCCCGTCGCGCCCGTCGCGCCCGTCGCGGACGCACCGGCCGGCGATGCTTCGGCGCCACCGGCAGCAACTGCTCCGGTGCAGGGCGAACGTGTGCCGACCGGCGGCCGCCGGCTCCTCGCGCACGTGAAAGCGATCTGGCAAGCCGTGCTCGAACGCGACGACGTCGAGCCCGACAGCAATTTCTTCGATCTCGGCGGGCATTCGCTGCGGATCGTCGAGATGCGCAAGCGCCTCGAGGACGCGTTTGCGACTCGGATCGCGATTGCCGACCTGTTCGAGCATCCGACGTTGCGCGCACTGGTCGCGCACCTGGAGCGCAACCGCGTGAGCGTGGCCGAAGCCGAGGCCGACGATGCGCCGGCGCAGGCTCCGGCCGCGGCCGATGCGCCGGCCGCCGTGCCGCCGGCAAGCGAGCGCGCGATCGCGGTGATCGGGATGGCGGGCCGCTTCTGCGGCGCTCCCGATCTGCAGGCCTTCTGGGACAACCTGCTCGACGGCGTCGAGTCGACGCTGCACTTCAGCGACGAACTGCTCGCCGAACACGGCGTCGATGCGCAGACGCGCGCGCAGCCGGACTTCGTCGGGCTCGGCAACCGGCTCGAGGACGTGGACGGCTTCGACGCCGAGTTCTTCGGCTACTCCGCTCGCGAAGCGGCGCTGATGGACCCGCAGCAGCGACTGTTTCTCGAGTGTGCGTGGGAGGCTGCCGAGGCGGCCGGCTATGGTGCCGCGCGCGGCGCCCGGGTGGGCGTGTTCGCGAGCGCCGGCACGAGCCACTATCTGCTCGACAACGTCTATCCGCGCAGACGCGAACTGAAGCTCGAGAACATCCAGTGGCTGCTCGGCAACGGCCGCGACTTCCTCGCCACCCGCGTCGCGTACAAGCTGGGCCTGGCCGGCCCGGCCGTGACCGTCGAGACCGCCTGCTCGTCCTCGCTCGTGGCAGTGCATGCCGCTTGCGCGAGCCTGCGCGCGGGCGACTGCGAGATGGCGCTCGTCGGCGGCGTGTCGCTCGAGGCAGAGTATTACGGTTATCGACCCATGCCGGACAGCATCATCTCGACGGACGGCCGGTGCCGGCCGTTCGACGCCGATGCGTCCGGCACGACGGGCGGCAGCGGCTGCGCGGTCGTCATGCTCAAGCCGCTCGCGAAGGCGCTGGAGGACGGCGATCACGTGCATGCGGTGATCCGGGGCTCGGCGATCAACAACGACGGCGCCGGCAAGGTGAGCTACACCGCGCCGAGCGTCGCCGGGCAGGCCGGCGTCATCGCGGCCGCGCTGCGGGATGCCGACGTGCCGGCCGACACGGTCGGGTACGTGGAAGCGCACGGTACCGGCACGCGGCTTGGCGATCCGGTCGAATTCCGCGCGCTCACGCAGGCCTATGCCCCGAACGGCGCATGGCCGGCCGGCCGCCGGTGCGCGCTCGGCTCGCTTAAGGCGAACCTCGGGCATCTCGATGCGGCGGCAGGGATCGTCGGCTTCGTGAAGGCCGTTCTCGCCGTCGAGCACGGCGAGGTGCCGCCGATGCCATATTTTACGAAACCGAATCCCGAGATCGATCTCGAGGGCAGCCCGTTTCATATCAACACCGAGCGGTACACGTGGCCCGATGCACCCTGGCCACGTCGCGCGGGCGTCAGCTCGTTCGGGATCGGCGGCACCAATGCGCACGTGATCGTCGAGGCGCCGCCGCCGCGGCCGTCGCCGTCGCCCGACGCACCCGATGCTGGCGTGCAGGTTCTGCCGCTGTCGGCCCGCACGCCGGCCGCGCTTCGACGCATGCGTCGCCGCCTGGCCGCGCACCTGCGCGCGTCGTCCGCGCGGCTGTCAGACGTCGCGTTCTCGCTCGGCGCGGGCCGTGCGCGATTGCCGGTGCGCGACACGATCGTGTGCGCGACGCGCGAGGCCGCATGCACGGCGCTGGACGCGCCGTGGGATGCGCCGGCGGGTGAGCCGCGGGAAAATCGCCCGGTCGTGTTCATGTTCCCCGGTCAGGGGGCGCAGCATATCGGGATGCTGAAGGGGCTCTATGAACGCGAACCGGCATTCCGCGACGCGCTGGACGAATGCGCGGCGCTGCTGCGCACGCAGCACGGGCTCGACATCCTCGCGGCCATGTACCCGGACCCCGGCAGGGAGACCGATGCGTCCGCCGGGCTGCGCGAGACGGGTATCGCGCAACCGGCGCTGTTCGCCGTCGACTATTCGTGCGCGATGCTGCTGCGCGCTCGCGGTGTCGAGCCGGACGCGCTGATCGGCCACAGTCTCGGCGAGCTGGTCGCCGCGTGCGTCGGCGGCTACTACACGCTGGCGGATGCGCTCGCAATCGTCGCGACGCGCGGACGCCTCATGCAGGCCGCCGATCGCGGCGCGATGCTTGCCGTCGCGCTGGACGAGCACGCATGCGCGCGCTGGCTCGACGCGGACGTGGAGCTGGCGGCCGTCAACGGTCGCAACCAGTGCGTGCTGGCCGGCGGGACCGAGGCGATCGAGCGGCTGCGGCAAGCGCTTGCCGAGGCAGGCGTGCAGAGCCAGCCGCTTGCGACGTCGCACGCATTTCATTCGCATCGGATGGCGGCGGCCGCGCAGGCGCTCGAGGCCTTCGTCGCCCGGATTCCGGTGCAGGCGAGCACGGTGCCCGTCATATCGAACCGCACCGGCGCCTGGTTGTCGCTCGACGCCTCCAACCACGCCGGCTATTGGGCATCGCACCTGCGCGACACGGTGCGTTTCGCCGACGGGATCGCGACGTTGCACGACGCGTTCGATGCGCCGCTGCTCGTCGAAGTAGGCCCGGGGCGGACGCTGCGCACCGCGCTGGAGGCGGACGGCCGGGCATACGATGTGCTCGGCTGCGGCCGTCATCCGCGCGATCGTTCGGATGACGTGTCGACCTTCGCGCATGCGATCGCCACATTGTGGCGGCTGGGTGCACGCGTCGACTGGCGCCGCGCGTGCGGCAGCAACGCCGCGCGGCGCGTGCCGCTGCCGGCTTATCCGTTCGCGCGCACGCGGCACTGGATCGACGCGCCGGTCGAGCGAAGCGGGCCGCCTGCGCTTTATCGTCACTGGTGGCGTGTTGCCGGCGGGCGGCGCACGTACGAGCTTGCATTGCCGCCGTCGTGGTGGGTCGTCGACGAGCATCGCGTGTTCGACGGCAAGCCGGTGCTGCCCGGCACCGGCTGTCTCGAGCTCGTGCGAGGCGCATTCGAGCGGATGGGGCACGGGCCGCGGATTGCATTGAGCGACGTCTATTTCCCGGCGCCGCTCGTGCTCGACGACGCGCACGGCGCACGTATCGTGCGCGTGAGCTTCGGCGGCGCGGACGGCGGTGTTCAGGACTTCGCAGTCACCTCCGCCGCCGCGGACGATGCGGCGGCGTGGACCGTGCACGCGCAAGGCACGATCGCCGATGCCGACCAGATGCCGGCTCCGCCGGCCCGGTTCGAGCACGTGCGCGCGCAGCGTGCGGACACGCTCGCGAGTCCCGCCGCGCGCGCCGCGCTCGACGACCGGCTCGCGCTGTTCGGCCCGCGCTGGCATTGTTTCCGCGCGTTGTGGCTCGGCGACGACGAAGGGGTCGCGCAGCTCGAGCTCGATCCCGCGTTCGCGGCCGACCTGGAGAATGCGCCGCTGCACCCGGCGTTGCTCGACATGGCCACCGGTTTCCTGTCGACGCTGGAAAACCGCGGCGCGCGGCTGCCGTTCCACTATCGCAGGCTGTCGCTCCATGCACCGTTGACCGCGCGGCTGTTCAGCCATGCGCGCCGCGTGCGCGAGAACGTCTTCGATGTGACGCTGTTCGCGCTCGACGAGGCGGGAGGCGTCGGGCCCGCGCTCGTCGAGGTGGAGGGCTTCACGCTGCGCGACGAGCGTGCGCCCGCGGCGGCGGCCGACCGCTCGTCGCCGGCCGCATGGTGCTCGCGCCCCGCATGGCGGCCCGCACTGCCGCCGCGCGGCGATGCGTTGCCCGATGCGGCCTGGACGATCGTCGCACGCGGCAAGTCGATGCGCGACGCGATCGCGACGCATGCACCGCACGGCAGCATCCTGGTCGACGAGGATGCGCGCGGCACGCACGCGCCCGAGGCCGGCGACGGTTACGGCCATGCGCGCGCGTTCGAACGGAATTCCCGGCCGGCGCAGATCCTCTATTGCGTCGGCGCCGACGATCGCGGTTCGGCGGTGGAGCGCTTCGACGATCTGATGCGCCTGTTGCAGACGTTCGGCCCGCAAGCCGCATCCGGCACGGTTCTGACGCTCGTCACCACGGGCGCCTGCGCCGTGCGTGCCGGCGAACGGCCGAGCGGCGTGCAAGCCGCGCTGGTCGGCGCACTGCGTGCAGCGAGCCGGGAGTTCGCGCATCTGCGCTGTCGCCACGTCGATCTTCCGGCCGAGCCGGGCGATGCCGATCATGCGGCGCTGCGCGGGCTGCTTGCGCGCGCCGACGCCGGCTCGCCGGCGCCGCTCGTGCCGACGCTCGTGCCGACGCTCGCGCTGCGCGACGGCACGTTCCACGAGCCGGGCTTCCGGGCGCTGCCCGACGTGGACGCGACGCCTGTGCTGGTCGACGGTGGCGCGTACGTGATCACGGGCGGCCTGGGCGGCATGGGGTTGACGTTTGCCGAGCATATCGCGCGCCGAGTCGCCGCGCCGCGCCTGTTCCTGGTATCGCGCACGGTCGATGCGTCGCGGCCGGACGTCGCGGCGGCGACTGCCGCGCTGCGTGCGCTCGGCGCCGACGTGACGCTCGTGCAGGCCGACTGCGGCGAACCTCGCGCGTGGGCCGCGGCGCTGGCGGATATCGCCGCACGCTGCGGCCGCATCGACGGAGCGATCCACGCGGCGGGGATCGAGGCCAGCGGGCCTGTCCAGCTCGGCGAGCCGGCAGCATGGGCGCGCGTGCTGGCGCCGAAGACGCTCGGCACGGACGCGTTGCTCGATGCGCTGCGTGCGCACCGGCCGGATTTCGTGCTGCTGTGTTCGTCGCTGGCGGCGCTCGTCGGCGGTCTCGGTCAGGCCGACTACGCGGCGGCGAACGCGTATCTCGACGCGGTCGCGCATGCGGCGCGCCACGACGGGCTGCCGGTCGTCTCGATCAACTGGGATGCCTGGGCCGAGGTCGGCATGCGGGTCGCATACGATCGTGCTCATCCGAACCAGACGCCGATCGACGCGGCCCACGGTCTGCTGAACGACGAGGGCTGCCGCGTGTTCGACATCGCGCTCGCGCACGATGGCGCGCAAATCGCGGTGAACAAGGCCGAGGACATCGAGGTGTGGCTGCGCCGCCTCGCGGGCGGGACCGATGCGCGCGGCGAGCGCGGCGACGCGCATGCGGCGCCGGCCGTCGACGAGCGGATCGCACCGCGCAACGACGTCGAGCGCGAGCTGGCGCAACTCTGGCGCGAGCTGCTGGGCGGCGAACTGCCCGGCGTGACCGACAATTTCTTCACGCTGGGCGGGCACTCGTTGCTCGGCGCGCAGCTGATATCGCGCGTGCGGGAGCGCTTTGCGAATTGCCTGACGCTTGCCGAGTTTCTGGACGAGCCTACGATCGAACGGATGGCGCGGTCGCTCGGCGCGCCGGACGCGGCCGATACGGCCCGCGGCGAGGATGACGCGCACGTGCGCTACTGCCTCGTGCCCGTGCAGCGTACGGGTGCCGGGACGCCGTTCTTCTGCGTACCGGGCATGGGCGGCAACGTTACCCAGGTGCTGCCGCTCGCACGCGCGATGGGAGCGGCGCGGCCGTTCTACGGTCTGCAGTGCCTCGGGCTCGACGGCAAGGCCGAACCGCACGATAGCGTCGAGGCGATGGCCGAGCACTACGTGCGCTGCATCCGCACCGTTCAGCCTCACGGGCCGTATCTGCTGGGCGGCCATTCGCTCGGCGGCAAGGTCGCGCTCGAGATGGCGCGACGGCTCGACGCCGAAGGGGAGCCCCCCGGCCTGATCGCGTTGTTCGACTCCGCTGCGCCGCCGTATCTGCGCATGACGACGCCGACCGATGCCCAGGTAGTCGGTTCGCTGCTGGGCATTTTCGGACGCTACTCGGGCAAGCCAGTCGACGTGACGCGCGATATGCTGGCGCGTCTCGAAGCCGCATCGCACGAAGAACGCCTGCGCTTCCTGAAGACGCAGCTCCAGGCTCACGGGTTGATCGACGCGCGCGCCGACGACGGCAGCATCGGCGGCATCTTCAACGTCTATCGCGCGGCCGCGGCGTTCGGAATGGCTTACGACCCGCCGAAGCAACCGTCGGACTGGTCGTTCGTGCTGTTCCGGGCGGTCGATTCGATGCCGTCGGGCATCAATCTGCCGGAGATCCGGCAGACGCCCGCGTGGGGTTGGGAGGCATTCAGTCGCGCACCGGTCGAATGCATTGACGTGCCGGGCGATCACTTCACGTGCCTGTCCGACGTGCATGCCCATGCGATCGCGCTGCCGCTGGCCGATCGCCTGCAGGCGTTCGAGCGATGAGCGCGCAACCGCACGTCAACGGCGCGCCGCCTGCCGGGCACGGCGGCACGCGCGCGGTGCGCGTGGTGCTCGCGATCCTCGCGCTCGACGTTCTCGGCACGGGGCTGGCGATGCCGGTGCTGCCGACGCTCGTCGCGGGGCTCGCGGGCCTGTCGCCCGCGCGCGTTTCGCTCGTGCTGGGCGCGGCGATCGCGTCCTACTCGGCAATGCAGTTCCTGTGCGCACCGATGCTGGGCGCGCTCAGCGACCGGTACGGACGCCGCCCGGTGCTGCTGGCCGCGCTCGTCGGCATCGCGGCGAGCCACTGGACCGTCGCGTTCGGTGGCGGTCTGGCGTCGCTGCTGATCGGCCGCGCGCTCGGCGGTGCCGCCGCCGCGAACGTGTCGACGGTGATGGCGTATCTGGCCGATGTCAGCGACGGCAAGCGCCGCACGCATCTGTACGGCAGCGCGGGCGGGGTCATCGCGGTCGGACTCGTGGCTGGCCCGGTCGCTGGCGGCTGGCTCGCGTCGTTCGACCCGTACCTGCCGTTCGCGATCGCCGGCGCGCTGGCCGCGCTGAATGCGGCGTACGTCGCATCGTGGCTGCCGGAAAGCCTGCCTGCCGCGCACCGGCGAACGTTCGACTGGCGCCGTGCGCAGCCTTTGGGCAGCCTGCGCGCGCTGTTCGGCAACCAAACGCTGCGTCCGTACCTGCTGGCGTTACTGCTGACCTGGGCCGCATACGGCGTGTTCCAGAGCTGCTTCGTGCTCGCGAACCAGGCGCGTTACGGATGGAGCGTGATCGATGCGTCGCGGGCGCTCGCCGCGCTCGCTGTCGGGATGGCCCTGTCGCAACGCTATCTCGTGCGGCGGTTGACCGCGCGCGTCGACAACCGAGCGATCCTCGCACTGGGTTACGGCTGTTGTGCGGTCGCGTATCTGTGCTATTTCGCTGCTTCGTCTCCATGGCTCACGTACGCGGGGATGATGGCCCAGGCACTGGGACTCGTGGCCGACCCCGCGCTGCGCGCCGAGTTGTCGCGCCATGCGTCCGACCGGCATCAAGGCGAACTGCAGGGCGGTCTCGCGTCGCTCGTCAGTCTGGTCGGGGCGATCGCGCCGCTCCTCGGGTCGGCCGCGCTCGCCGCGGCCGCGCGCACGGGCGGCGGCGCGGCCGCGGCGGGATGGCCGTTCGCGCTGGGCGTCGCGTCGTACGCGTGCGCGCTTGCCATCGTGGCGCGTGCGCCGGCGGGGCGCGCCGCTGCTCGCTGAGCGGGCCATGCCGCGCGGCGCATGTCGCGCGGCATGGTACGGCCTCAGATCAGGCCGAGTACCATCGCCTTCACGACCGCTTGCAGTGTATTGGTCGCATTCATCTTGAGCATCGCGTTTTTCAGGTGGAAATAGACGGTGCGTGTCGTGAGCCCGACGATAGACGCGACTTCGCCGGCCGTCTTGCCGAGCGCGGTCCACCGCAGCAGTTCCCGTTCGCGGTCCGTAAGACTGCACACGTCGCCCGTTTTCGGCGTCGGCGCCGACAGCGCGATGAACTTCGCATGGATCGCGCCGGCGAGCCACGCGATGTACGGGGCATTCGTCGCCTTTTCCTCGGCTCTTACAGGTGTGATTTCTCGTCCGACCGAAAACAGGGCGGGTAAATCGGCACCGATCCAGCTGCACTGGGTAAGAACGAAGCGTGCGCCGTCGCTCCATTCTGCCAGGCCTTTGGTTCGGAGTGCGGCATAGACGGGACTGCCACCCGGAAGGAAATCCGCATCCTTGTAATACTTGATCCAGCTTTCGTATTGCCCGCGGTCGGAAAAGAATTCCGAGTCGTTGCCGGAGCATGTGGATTTGACTTCGAAAAGCCAGTTGGAAAAGCCGATCCTCGATACAGCGCGCGAGGCTGTATCGGCAAGATCGGACATGGTCTTCGCATTCTCTATGCCCAAGTAAATTTCATGCCATTGAGTCGTCATGGTTCGATACCCGATGAAATTTGAATAAATTCGGCCGGTGTTACTGAAGGTGTCTCCCGCTGACCGATAGCGCTTGCTTATTCATCGTTATGGACTTTCAACTCATACTGATCGTGTCGATCGAGGTCGTTCTCCTGTTCAATCCTGATGTCGGCATGCAATGCCGCAAATGCCGGCAGGTGCGACCGATGCGCGGCACCGGGCGTACACTGGCCGGCAGATTTCCCCGCGGCATGCTGGTGCCGATTTGACGGGACTGCTACGTAGGGTCGGTCAGCGCTGCGACGACGCGGTTCCGAATCTCCTGTTCCCATACCTGGAGAAAGAAGTGCCCGCCGTCGAACCGGTGCAGCGCGAATGGCCCCCCGCTGTAGCGGGCCCACTCGGCCAATGCATCGCTCGCGACATGGGGATCGCGCAGACCACCGAACACCGTCAGCCCGCACGGCAACACGAATGGCGTATCCACCCGGTACCCGTCGGCGAGTGCGAGATCGGCACGCAGCGACGTCAGGAAGTGCCCTAGCCATTCGGGCTCCGACAGCAAGGCAGCCGGCGTTCCGCCCATCGCTTTCAGCCACTCGATCAGTTCCGGATCGGATAGCCGATGGGCCGGCGGCCCGCTTGGCGCCACGTGCGGCGCGCGGTGTGCGGCGCTGAATGCGTGCGAAGGGGTGGGAAGGCCGCGCCGAGCGAGTTCCCTTGTCCATTCGATGCTGACGACGCTGCCCAAGCTGTAGCCGAACGTGCCGAACGGCTTGTCGAGCAGGCCGGCCGCCGCCGTCGCGAGCGCGGTGCACATTGTGTCGAGCGACGTGAGCGCCGCTTCCGCAAAGCGGGTTTGGCGCCCCGGTGGTTCGATGGCGACGACCTCGAGCCAGTCTGGCAGGTCAAACGCCCAGCTCCGGTACAGCAGCGATCCGCCGCCGGCATACGGGAAGCAGAACAGCCGGTGGGTTGCCCGGGGACGCGGGCGATGCAGGACGAACCAGGGTGTGTGATTGATGAGCATGCGGATTCGGAGTGGAAATCACGGCGCAGCGCAGGTGGACAGCGTGTGTAGAGGGCACGGGACGCGCATTTCGAGAGGAGGCGGAATCGCCCCATACCGACGTGAGCGTGACGTCCGGATGGCGAGTGAGCCGTCGCGAGGACGCATCAGATCCCGCAGGCGAGCACCGCGGCGTGATCGGCGGGCGGCGCGTCGTGATGGAGGCGGAACCTGTCGATCGCACCGAGACTGTGAAGAAACGTGCGTCGGAAGAGGTCGGCATTCGTTTCGAGTCGATGTTTCGTGTCGGTCATGTTCGTATCGTTCTGTCGTCCATAACTTGATTCATGCAGCGATAAGCGATTCGCGCAACGGCGGCAAACGTTTGCGCTTGCGAGCGTATGCGGAGAACGGCGAGTTCATCGGGTTAACGAACGCAGGACGAAAATATATAAGGTGAATCGCGCCGGAATCCTCAAAAAATCTCATGGAAGGCATCAAGTGTTGTCGTAATCGCGGCGGAATTCCTGGTCATTCGAATATCGATGGACGGCCGATGTCCGGATTATATGGATGAAAATCGCTTAAAAAGCACCAAATAAGCACAAAAAATCGAAAAATTTTTAGATATACGGCTAACTGAATTGATATGGATAGTTGGATTTTTGCTAAGAGACGATTTCAAAAACACTCATCGAGAATGTTGACTTTCGTGGTGAGCTGTCAAGCGAGTCGCCGGGCGACTGCGCGGCGAGGGGCCGCGGACGCGCCATGCCTTTCCGCCCACAAGGGCCAACGATACGGTTGTCCGGTCCGAGCGAAGTGGAAAACACGCTGAACCAGCGCGCGGGCGTGTCCTTCAAGGGCGATCTGCCGAAATGCGCGCCGGCCGGCACGGCAACCGCGCCGGGCACGACATGCGGCGGGCTGCGAATCAACGCGTAGCGGATCACGCCGGACGGCACGCTGAGCTTCGCCGACGAACCCGCGATGGTCGATGAGTCGGGGCGGCCGGTCTGGAGGTTCATCCGCTGTCGGGTGAAGCCCGGCCAGACCGTCGCGTTTTCGGCCGGTCCGTTTTCGCCGCCTACGGACAACCGGCTCGCGCCCCGCGTCGGCTATGTGTGCGCGATAGACCAAGGCATCGCGTTCTTCGCGGCGCGGCGCGGCGCGTCGCGGACCGGTCGCGCCTGCGGGCAGCGGCCGCAGCCACCGGTTCGCGGTGACGGCGGGCGGCCGGACGCGATGCGCGACGAACCTGCCGCCGCGCGCACGCGTTCGACAGCCTACCTCACGCGGCCGGGGGCCGGCCGGCTGCTGTCGGCGTCGCGAATTCCGGCTCATGCGCGTCGCTGCACGACCCGACTTCGAGTTTGTAGCCAAAGCCATACACGGTGCGCAGCGCGACGTCGTTCGCAATGCCGAGCGAGAGCTTCTTGCGCAGCTTGTAGATGTGTTGCTCGATCGTCCGGTCTGCGCAGTCGCGGTAGTTGCCCCAGATCGATTTTGCGACCTGGCCGCGATTGAAGCAGGTGCCGGGGTTCGAGAAGAACAGCCAGGCCATCGCGAACTCGCGCGACGTCAGCGCGATCGCGCCGCCGTGCAGCTTGACCGTGCCCGTATCGCGATCGAGCGCATACGGACCGACCGACAGGCGGGCCGGGGCCGAGGCGGCGCGGGCCTGCCCGCGCCGGGCGAGCGTCGCGCGCACGTACAGCTCGTTGGGATCGAACGGCAGCGTCAACACGTCGGCCGCGCCGAGGTCGTACCAGAGGAACATCTCGGCGGGCCCGTCGAACGAGCCGACCACCACGACCGGCGCGCGGCTGTCCGCGTGGCACGCGCGCCACGACAGCACCGGATTGTGGGTCGCATTGACGCAGCGCGCGTCGAACACGATCAGGTCGTACGGCCGGTGGCGCAATGCGCGCAGCATCGTCAGCTCGTCGGCGAACCGGTCGCCGCGGCGCTCGCCGCGCCCGAGGCTGTCCGCGATGCGGTCGGCCAGACGCAGGTCGCGGGTCAGGAGGGCATAGTCCAAAGTGACCTCTTCAAATCGAAACGGAATATCGGCGTCCGCGCCCGTCGTCGCGCGGCGGCGCCCGGCAGTTCGCCGGGACGGGCCGTGCCTGCACGCACGGGACGGTTTTGCCGTTCGCCTGCGGTGTCGCGACTTTGCGGTGTTTCAGATTGCTTGTGCGACGAGTGACGAAAAGTGACGTGCCTTCCGCAAAAAATTTTTGCTGTCTGGCGTTGGATGGGTTACCACGGGCAATCGGGCGATCACCCGGGCAATCGCGCCGCGCTCCCGGTGCGCGTCAGGCTTGCGACGCGAGCGAAACGAGCACAACGCATCCCGCATAGCGCCGGACCTCCAGCGGTAGCGTCGCGGCGAGCGCGGCGAGGGTGCGCGGCGGATCGTCGAGTCGGAACACGCCGGTGACGGGCAGCGCGGCGGCGGCGTCGGTCACGCGGATCACGCCGGGGTAGTACGGACGCAGCCGCGCAATCACCGCGCCGAGCGGCTCGGTGTGTATGACCAGCTGGCCGCCGGTCCATGCGGCTTCGTCCGTCGCGTTGGCGGCGAGTGGCTCGATGAGGTCGGCGCCGGCGCGCGCGGTGAGTCCGGGCCGCAGCGACAGCGTCGCGCCACCCGGCACCGCGATTCCGACCGGCGCATCGAGCGCGGCGACGTGCAGCCACGGGCCGTCCACGCGAACCGCGAACCTGCCGGCGCGCGCGCGCACCATGCGCTCGGCATGCCGGACCACGAACGGGCGCGTGTTCGCCGCCGCGCGCACGAGCAGCGCGCCCGCGCGCAATCGCACGCCGCGCTCGTCCGCCCGGTAGTCGACGTCGACCGCGCTGCGCGCGGCGAGCATCAGCGACGAGCCGTCGGCAAGCGTCGCGGTGCGCTGCTCGCCGGTGTTCGTCTGCAGGTCGGCCGACCACTCGGCGATGGGGGAGAAGCGATCGGCGAGCGCGCCCGCGCCGGCGACGAGCGCGCCGAACGACAGCACGCCGCGCACGACGCGCCGGCGTGCGGGTACGGCCAGTAGCGCATCGCCGAGCGCGCTCGGCGCGAGGCCGTGCGTTGCCGGCGGCGTCAGCGCGCCGAGCGATGCGTCGAGCCGCGCGACCGCGCGCGCGTGTGCGGGATCGGCGCGCAGCCACGCGTCGAAGCGCGCGCGGTCGCGCCCGGTCGCATCGCCCGAGCGCAGCAGCACCATCCAGCGGATCGCATCGTCGAGTACGCGCGGGTCGATCGCGTCGACCACTTTCGGTTGATCGGCCAGATTCACTGCAAAGACGCGAGATAGCACGCGCGCAGCGCCTGCGCGAGATAGTCGCGCACGGTGCGCTTCGATACGCCGAGCCGGTCGGCGATTTCGGCATGCGTGAGCCCGTGGAACTGGCTGTAGATGAACGCGTTGCGCGCCTTCGCGGACAGCCCGGCCAGCATCCGGTCGATCGCATGCAGCGTTTCGACGACAAGCGCGCGCTCCTCCTCGGACGGTGCGACGCTTTCCGGGCGTGCGGCGAGCACGGCGAGGTACGCGCGCTCGAGGTCGCGGCGGCGCCAGAAGTCGTAGACGAGGCGGTGGGCGATTGTCGTCAGCAACGCGCGCGGCTCCCGCACGGACGATGTGCCGGCTTGCGCGATCAGTTGCACGAACGTTTCGGAAGCGATGTCTTCAGCCGTAAACGCACAGCCGAGCTTGTAGCGCAGACGGCCGAGCAGCCAGGGGTAGTCGTTGCGGAAGATTGCGTCGACGGGTGGGACAGCGGCAAGCGTCGTCATGCTGAATTCCATGTTGCATCGAACGGTTGGAGCGGCCAGGAGCGCCTTGCACGCAGGCTAGCAAAGAATATACGAGCACTCAACCTCGATGCCGGTGCGCATTTTTACCCGCGATTCGCGCAAGACGAATTCGCTGCGGTGTGGCGACGTTGCCGTGACGGTCGCGCGGCCGCCGCATGGCTGCGCGTGTCGGGTTATCGGCCGGCCCGTACAGCCCGTCCACGGGCGTATCGCGTCGAGCGGGAGCGCCCCCCAGGCGTGCGTGCCCGAGGGCCGGAGCCTGCGTGTCGCAGGCTGCGAATCCGACACGGCTTCGCAATCGCTCTGCGGTGCGCCGCCGCTGTTCTTCGTGATGCTACACATCCTATTGCCGTGAATGCATGCCGGCCACCGCTTTTTTTGACGTTCACGCGGACCCTGTATGCTCGCGCTCCGACCTGGCAGAGAAGTAAGCATGTTTAGTGTGTTTAGTCGATTCGAAATAAACGACATCGTCGGACGAGCGATGCTGGCGGGCGTCTGGTGGGGCGCGGCGACGGCCGCCGCCTGCGCCGACGAGGGCGTCGTCACCTTTCACGTACCGGGCGGCGCGCTCGATGCCGTGTTGCTCGAGGTTGCGCGGCAGGCGCACGTCGTGCTGTCGTTCGACAGCGCACTGACGGCCGGCCGCTGGGCCGGGCCGGTCGATGGCACGATGACCGCGCGCGACGCGCTCGCCTGCGCGCTGGCGGGCACGCCGCTCGAACCGACCAGCGTCGCGGGCGGCACGTGGACGCTGCAGCGCACCCGTACACCGGATGCCGGCGCGGCGACCATCATGTTGCCGCCCATTCGCATGCGCGCTCGGGTTGGCGCGGACGGCGGCTTCGCCGAGACGCGCTCGTCGGCCGCGGCTCGGCTCGACCTGCCGCTCGTCGACACGCCGCAGTCGGTCGGCGTCGTGAGCCATGCCGTGCTGACGAGCCAGCAGGCGGAATCGGTCGCGGACGCGATCGCGAACGTCAGCGGCGCGACGTCGGTGTTCGACGAAAACAACGCGAACTACGGCATCGGGATACGCGGCTATACCGCGCAGGCGCTGCTCGTCGACGGGAGCGTCGTCGAATCCGCCGATTACCCGCCGCTCGCGGGCATCGAACGCATCGAGGTCGTCAAGGGCCCTGCGACGGCGCTCGTCGGAGGCGCGCCAAACGGCGGCATCGTCAACCTGGTCACGAAGCGGCCGCAGTTCGCGCGCCATGCGACGCTGCAGACGACGCTGTCGTCGCGCGGGCGGCGCGAGAGCATGCTCGACATGAGTGACGTGTCGAGCGACGGGCAGGTCGGCTACCGGTTCGTAGCGAGCGGCAACCTGAACGGACGCAGCTATGGCGGCTACGATGGGCAGCGCGGCTTTTTCGTCGCGCCGTCGGTGCGCTACCGGGACGCCGACACCGATGTGACGCTGCGTCTCGAGCATTACCGGCAGCGCATGCCGGTCCTGCCGTATTCGGTCGGCGGCGACGACGGCAATCCGTTACCGCAAACGTCGCTCGAGCCCGCCGGCGCGCGCGACGACCACATGGGCACCGATTCGCTGCGCGCGTCGCTGAACGCCGAGCGTGCGTTCGGCGACGGCTGGCAGGCGCGCGTGCGCGCGATCTGGCTGAAATACGAAACCGTGTCGCATTGGCACGTGCCCTACGCGCTGCTGGACGGCTCCGGCGACATCGCACTCTACGGCCTGCATTCCGTCGAGCGGCGGCATGAATCGGATGTGGCGGCGGAACTGCTGCGCACGTTCCGCGCGGGCGGTGTGTCCGGCACCATGCTCGCGGGCGTCGAGCACTGGCGGCTGTCGTCGACGGCCGACATCGCACCGTACGCGTCCGCCGTCCAGAACCTGTATGCGCCGCATCCGCTGCCGTCGATTCCGTCCGGTCCGCTCGCGCGCGAATCCGATTCGGCGATGCGGCAATTGAGCGGTTACGTGCAGCTCCAGGCGCTGATCGCCGATCGGGTGACGCTGCTCGCATCGCTGCGGCACACGAACGCGCTGCTGGACAAATCGCTAAGCTCGCCGTTGGTGCGCAATTCGGTTTGGTCGCCGAGCGTCGCCGCCAGCTATGCGATCACGCCGTCGGTCAGCATCTATGCAAACTGGATGCGCGGTTTTCGGCCGTCGCTCGACACCGTGTCGTGGGACGGCAAGACCCTGCAGGCCACCCGCACCGAGCAGATCGAGACCGGCATCAAGTTCACGCTCTTCGGCGATGCGCTGACCGCGACCGCCGCCGCGTACCAGCTGCGCGACGATGGCAAGATCATCGGCGATCCGACGCATCCGGGCTTTTACGCACGCGTGCCGGGCGAGCACAACCGCGGCGTCGAGTTCGACTTGGCCGGGAAGGTTCTGACGGGACTGGACGTGATTGGCTCGCTGACGGTGTCCGATTCGGGCGTGGCGGTCGACCCGCGTGGTACGCAGGTCCGGGCGCCGGGCACGCCGGCGCGCGCCGGCAGTCTGTGGATGACCTACGCGCTGCAGGCGCCGGCGTGGCGCGGCTGGGGCGTCGGCAGCGGCGTGTTCTTCCGCTCGCAGCGGGCGACAGGCGCACCCGGCTACGTCGTGCCCGGCGATGCGCGCGTCGATGCGACGGTGTTCTACCGAGCGGAGAAGTGGGCCGTGCAGCTTGGCGTGAAGAACGTGTTCGACCGGAAGCTTTACGGCGCCGCGCTTTACCCGAACTTCATCCCCGTGCTGCCCGGGCGCACGTTCTTGCTGACGACGACGTTCTCGCCGGGCTGAATATCTTGCGCCGCGCTCACGGCTGCGTGCCGTACACGCGTTCGATTGGCCGGTAGCCGAGGCCTTCGAGCGCGAAGCCGGGCTCGGCGTCGGCCGTGCCGGTGACGACCATCCGCGCGCCGCCCAACTTCAGCGCGGAATAATCAGGACGACTAGACAATATCGGGCCCGGTCAGGAGGCGCCAAAGTGCCCGAAAAGAGCGAATTTCGGGCCGCCGTGATGACCTGTCTTGGGTGTTAACGAAAAACCGGCTCTCCTTCCGGGAATTGAAGCCGTTCCTCGGTTGAGGCTTGGCGTATCACGGACGACCCTTGCAACAAAGTCAGTGAATCCAGACCATGCCGTACGCGGAATTGGAACCATTGACCGCCTGGTTCGCCGTCCAGTTTCCGTATCTGGCCGATCCATTCCAGGAATACACATGCCCCCACGCGAAATGCCCATCCCCAATTTCGTCGATCGTGCATCGCTTGCTTGTGATTTGATACGCCCCTTGAAACACGCCTTGCTTCCAGCGACGCACGACAACCTCGACGAACGTGGCATATTTCCCCGCCGGAACCTGTTGACTCCAGCCAGTCGATTCCGTATTAGTCACGGTGCGCCCATACGAGGCGTCAACGTGAAGCAGATTCAAGATGCCTCCCACGATCGGAATACTTTCCGGATTCAAACTGGCACTGCCGCTGACGGTGTATCCATTGGAACGGGTTTTCGTCCATGTATACGTACACGGGGCAGCTACATTGCGGACGCCATTGCACAGGAAGGTATCACCTCTCCATATCCAGTCTTGCCACGTATTGGTTGCTTGCTGAATAGGAATCGACCAGGACGAGCTGTTTCCCACCAGATTTGCCTGGTTGGTTTGGCTATCGAGCAGGCACGTCGTCCCGGCAACGGCATGGCCGACCTGAAACAGGCAAACGACGCCCGCAATCGCGGAATTGAAAAGCGATTTCGACTTCACTTGTTACCCCCATCATTGGTTTGAAAAATATTCGCGACGTTGTTTTGTGTCGCATCGATGCCTGAAACCTTCTGGTCGGGTCCTCCGTTGGTATTTCCGCCGCCGGTGTTGAATATCGGGGTGATCAGATAGCCGTCGCCGTTCGGGCCTCGTTGAATTCGGACTGCGTCGCCGGCAACCGCGGTTCCCGGGCCGACAATTTGTTCTACGGCGGAATTGACGGTCGCGCCCCCGGGCTTTCCGCTACCGGCGGAATCGATGACTATCTCTTTGCCATTTCCCAGGCCGTCGACAATTTCCTTCATTACGCCCGGATTTGCAGTCTGGTCGCTGGAAACGACCAGAACATCGTAGTCGCCGGCCGTTCCCGGCGGGAGTTTCTCAGACAGTGCCGACGCAACGAACCCCGTCCCCGATCCCAGATTTCGGACTTTCTGTTGAGGCATCGACCCGCTGGCTACGAGTACCGTGTTGCCCGGAGGCGGAGGCGGAGGCGTAGAGTGCAGATTTTGCGCGACATTTTGCTGATTCAAGCTTTGATCTGTTGAGTTCTGAGCCGGCTTTGACGGCAAGGCGTCGCCGCCGGAGCATCCCTGCAAAATAGAAGAAACAAGCAGAATCAAACCTGAAATATATGTGGTATTTAACATTCGATCCTCAAAAAATGTCATGGCCGATGGTTCGGTAATTTGCTTCGTCTGGAATTGATGCTATGAAATGCAAAATGTCATGTCTTTTTATGTTGGACGATTTGGATAGGTCTTGGTAAAGTATCCGCCATTCGGATTCGTGGCATGCGATTTTTAAATGATAAATATTTAAAGAGCGTGACTTCGCTCGGAGGTAATGCGATATCGAACAAAATCGAACATTCGAAAGCGGAATAACGCCGGGCTAGATGGCATCTTTCGTTTCTGAAAAATATAGGAATGTTCTTTCGATTGACGTCGGCCCACATCCTGGGCGTAAAAATATTCGGTTGGTGGCGGTTACGAAGGCCTGGCTCGTCATGACGGCGTCGGTGCCGGTCGCGACGCGCGCAAGCGCGCGATTGCCCGCCGCTGCGTCTGCCGTGCCTGTCGCGCGGCCGGCGGCGGCCGCCTCGCTCGTATCCGGGCCGCTGCCGCACGCCGAAAGCGCGAGTGCGCCGAGGCTGTAGAGGAACGTGCGACGGGAAAGGCCAGCACTCGCTTCAAGTCGATGTTTCGTATCGCTCATGTTCGTATCGTTACGTCCGTAATGTTGGCCACGCGGAGACGAAACTCTCGCGCGGCGGCGGCAAACGTTTTCGCTTGCGCGCGTATGCCGGGGACGGCGAACCCGCCTTGTTATCGAACGCGTGGTGAAAATATATAGGTGTAGAAACTGTGGATTCTCAAAAATGCTCACAAGGAAGTGCGTGCGAAGCCTTGACCGGAGCGAATGTTTCGTTGCTCCGGTTGGTTGCGATCCCATCCGCTAAGGAACGCTAACAGAACGATTTTTGAACGTGCCTCCAGCAGATGATTCAGACGGCGATTTTCATGAACGCCTCATGTATGGTGGCGAGGCGTTCGAACCGGATACGCAGTGGGATTGGGTCCTGCTTTCGACCCGATCCCACTGTATGAATGGAGGGCGACGCCGCGATCGTCGAGACGCTTGCGTCCGGGGTATCGCGTCGGACGCCGCTTCGGTGGTGACAACAGCGGTTGGGTGAGTGACCACGATTCGTCATCGAGTATCGGTTTGGCCATGGCCTCTCGGCGAAACAACGAAGCGGTTAACGGAACGCGCGACGGGTTAGTGGCCTTCGCAATTTATTCTGTTGGAATTTCTTGGCGTTGCTTCCGTGAAATTGTCGTGCTAGTTTTTCATGAAATTTCGCAGCAAAATTTTCACGGAAGCTCGCATGTTCGTGCAGTCCGACCGTCACGTCGCAAGCTACTACGCCGGTACCTACCCGGCGCCGATCCCGCATCGGCCGGCGCTGGGCGAACGTGTCGACGCCGACGTGCTGGTCGTCGGCGCGGGCTTCAGCGGGCTGCATACGGCGCTGCGGCTCGCGCTCGCCGGCAGGCGCGTCGTCATGCTCGAAGCGAGCCGCGTCGCGTGGGCCGCGTCGGGCCGCAACGGCGGACAGGCGCTGCTCGGCTGGTCGTGCGACATGCGGCCGCTGGAGGATGCGCTCGGCCGCGACGGCGCCCGGTTGCTCTGGGACAGCATGCGCTGGGCGGCGGCCGAAGTGCGCGAACTGCCGGCGCGACACGGTTTCGACATCGACTACCGGCCCGGCAGCCTGTGGGCCGCGGTGCGGCCGCGGCGCGTCGCGATGCTGGCGCAGGCGCGCGACGAGGCCGCCGAGCGCTGGGGCTACGACCGGTTGCGCATGATAGGCCGTGACGAGATGCCCGAATGGATCGGCGGCACGCGCTATCTCGCGGCGCTTCACGATCCGGAGGCCGGCCACCTGAATCCGCTCAAGCTCGCACTCGGCCTCGCGCGAACGATCGAGCGCGCGGGCGGCCGCATCTTCGAACAGAGCCGCGTGCTCGACTGTCGCGAGACGGCCGGCGGCCACGTCGCCCGCACGGCGCGCGGCGAAGTGAGGGCGGACGTGCTGGTGCTCGCGTGTAACGCATACGTCGACCGGCTCGATCGCGACCTTGCGCGCCGGCTGCTGCCGGTCGGCACGTACCAGGTCGCAACCGCGCCGCTCGCACCCGACGTCGCGCGGGCGCTATTGCCGCGCAACAGTTGCGTGATCGGCAACCAGTTCGTGCCCGACTATTTCCGCCTGAGCCCCGACAACCGGCTGCTGTTCGGCGGCGGCTGCACGTATCTCGGCGGCATTCCGGCCGATATCGCGGCGGCGACGCGCCCGCGCCTCGAACGCGTGTTCCCGCAACTGGCCGGCGTGCCGCTCGACTACGCGTGGGGCGGTCACATCGACATCAGCATGCGCCGCACGCCGGACATCGGCCGCCACGGGCAGCGCTTCTGGCTGCAGGGCTTTTCGGGGCATGGCGTGCTGCCGACGCTCGCCGGCGCGCGCGGTGGCCGATGCCGTGCTCGGCGACGCGCATCTGCTCGCGCAGTATCAGCGCATTCGCAACCCGCGCTTTCCCGGCGGCGACCGGCTGGCCGCGCCGCTGGAGGCGATCGGCAAGGTCTGGTACCGCCTGCGCGATACCGTTTGATTGCATCGGAATCCTTCATGAACGAACAGGAAGAGATAGAAAGTCTGGCGATCCTGATCCGCGACCTGCGCAAGCATCGCAAGGTCACGCTGAGCGATCTCGCCGAACGGATCGGCCGCTCGGTCGGCTTTCTGTCGCAGGTCGAGCGCGGGCTGTCGCGTCCGACGGTCGCGGATCTCACCGCGATCGGCGAGGTGCTCGGCGTGCCGACCACGTATTTTTACAGCCTGAGCAAGCCGCGCAGCGTGCCGTGGGTCACGCGGCCCGACGAACGCCGCACCGTGCATTACGCAGCCGGCATTACCGACATTCTCGTGTCGCCGAACATGCGTTCGCGCTTCTCGATCCTCGAAAGCCATCTCGCGCCGGGCGCGAGCAGCGGCGAGCGGCCGGTCGACGACAGCGACGAGCAGGGCGGCTTCGTGCTCGAAGGAGCGCTGACGATCTGGATCGACGGCGACGACACGCCCGTCACGCTCGGCCCGAACGATGCATTCCAGCTTCCCGCGCACAAGCGCTTCCGGTATGCGAACCTGACCGACGCGCCGACGCGCGTGATCTGGGTATTTACCTGAGCTGAATGGTCGGCGGGGCGGGCGCCTCCGCAGTCCGTCGCGCCACACGGCCTGTTTGCAGTACTGATCGACATGCGGCATGCGTTGCGCCGTGCGCCGCATGAATCCGGTTCGCCGCGTTGCGGCACCGCCCTACAAGACATGGAAAGGATGAGACATGACTGACGTCGTTCCCGCGCTGGTCGGTGAAGTCCGCGCATTCCGGCAGGCGCATCCCGAGATCCGTTATGTCGACCTGATATGCCTCGACCTGCCCGGGCATTTCTACGGCAAGCGCTATCCGATCGACGCGCTCGAGAAAGTCGCGTCCGGCTCGCTGCTGAAGCTGCCGCAGAACTGCGTGCTGCTCGGCACGCAGGGTGGCCTCTACAAGATCGGCGATTACTGTTTCAACGACGGCGATCCCGACGCGCCGCGCCGCCTGATCCCCGGCACGCTGAAGCCTGTGCGGTGGGAGCGGCAGCCGCTCGCGCAGATGCTGATCAGCTCCGACGGTACCGATTCGCCGATCGAATTCGAGCCGCGCGAGGTGCTCGCGCGCGTGCTGCGGCGGTTCGCGGCGCGCGGCATCCGGCCGGTCGTCGCATTCGAGCTCGAGTTCTACCTGTTCGCCGCGCAGCTTGTGGAAGGCATGCCGCAGTATCCGCGCGATCGTCTCAGCGACGACCGCGACGATCAGCCGAACATGCATATCGAGCGCCTGTCGCGCTTCTCCGAGGTGTTGCACGAGATGGTCGACGCCGCGTGCGACCAGGGTGTCGATGCGACGGTGATCACCGCCGAGCTCGGGCCCGGCCAGTTCGAGATCAATTTCGGGCATACCGACGACGCGCTGCGCGCAGCAGACTGGTCGGCGCTGTTCTGCCGCAGTACCCGCGGCGTCGCGTTGCGGCATGGCTATCGCGCGAGCTTCATGGGCAAGCCGTATCTGCATGCGCCGGGCAGCGGGATGCACGTGCACGTGAGCCTGTATGACGATGCGGGACGCAACGTGCTTGCGGCAGACGGGCAGCGGCCGTTGCGGCACGCGGTGGCCGGCTGCCTCGCGCTGCTGCCGCATTGCATGCCGGTGTTCGCGCCGAATCACAACGCGTTTCGCCGCTACGGGTCGATGGTGAACGCGGCGAGCCGCGCGAGCTGGGGCTTCGAGGATCGCGACGCGTGCATCCGGATTCCGGCGTCGGACACACGCAACCTGCGGATCGAGCACCGGCTCGCGAGCGCGGATGCGAACCCGTACCTGGTGCTGGCGGCGATCCTGAGCGGGATGGAGCACGGGCTCGATGCACGGCTCGAGCCGATCGCGCCGCTCAACGACGATCGCGGCAGCGGCATCGATTTTCCGAAGGAGATGCCGTCGGCGGTCGCCGCGATGCAGGATCATCCGGCCGTGCGCGCAGGGCTCGGCAGCGAGTTCGTGATGGTGTATTGCGAGAACAAGCGGCAGGAGGAGCTGGATTTCCGCAACGAGATCGGCGCGCGGGAGTATCGGTGGTTTCTGTGATTGCCGCGCGCGTCGGAAAAGTCGATCAGGGAAGGGGGCGATCGTCGTCGTGTTCGACGTCAAGCGCCCTCGTGTGATTCCTTTCGGGGTGCAATGCCGCGAAACGCGTCGCGGCATCGCATGCGTCGCGCCCTTACTCCCCGAGCTTCGACGTCACGCACCCGGTGCTCGAGCATTCGCGCTCACGCTCGCGCAGGAACGACAGCCGCGCCTGCGTCATGTCGTTCGCGCACTGGATATCGACGAGGTAGCTGCTGCCGCGCGTCTCGCTGCACTGCGCATCGCGTTGTTTCAGCCACGCGAGTTGCCCGGACTTCAGCGCTGCCTGCTGGTCGCCGCTCAGTTGCTTGCGCAGCCGGCCGTACTCGTCGTTGAGATCGCGGTCGGACTGCGAGAACTGCGTGCTCGTGCAATACACCTGGTCGAACGCGCTGCGCGGCTTCCCGCAGCCGGCCGCATGCGCGGCGAACGGAACGGCAAGGGCGAGCAACGCGCAGGACGCGAGCAGATTCTTTTTCTTCATGGTGAGTCTCCTGACTGGGGTGAAAACCGGTGAACCGGGCGGGCGATACCGTCGTTTATCCGGGCGTCGTACACGCGTCGATGCCGCCCGCGATCGCGGCGGACAGGCGCTGGATCGTCTCGCGGCGCGCGAGCCGCGCTTCTTCGTCCGGATTGACGATCACGCCCGCCTCGACGAGCACGGCGGGAATCGGCGCGGTGCGCAGCACGACGAGATCGTCGAAGCGATGGATGCCGAGTGGCGGGTCGATCAGCGGGCGGTTCTCGCCCTTGATCGGCTGCGCGTGATACAGCGACGGCCGTTCGCCGGCCGCGACCAGCCGTTCGGCGATCGCCTTTGCGCAACGCAGGCTTTCCGCATAGTGCGGGTTGCGCGCCGACACGAACACCGAGAAGCCGCGGAATTCGCGCTGCCGGCCCGCGTCGATGAACTGTTGCTGCATCGAGTCGTGATGGATCGATACGAACAGGTTCGCGTCGGGCGCTTGCGTCGAGCGCCGATCGAGCGCGATCTCGCGGCCGTCCGCCGACGTGCGCAGCACGCGATCGCCGTGTGCGGCGAGTGTGTCGGCGACCGCGCCGGACAGGTCGAGGTTGTACAGGTATTCGACGCGGCCGCTGGCGCCGATGGAGCCCGGATGCGCGGGCGTATGGCCGGTGTCGACGACGATGTAGCGCCCGGACGTGGGCACGGCAGCGGTCGTGCCGGCGGCGTCGGCCGCATGCAGCGCCAGTGGCGCGCCGAGCAGCGGAGCGCACGCGAGCACGCGCGCGGCGGCGCGCACGAGCGGGCGAAGGCGTCGGAGGGTTCGGTTCGTCATTGTTGTTGTCGAGAAGGGCGTGCGGCGCGTCGAACGGCGCGCCACCGTCGGCCTGCTCAATGCAGTCGGAATGTCGCGCGATTATAGCGGGTGGCGGTGACGCCGCAATGACGAACGGCGGTTGTCAGGCCAGCACGCGCCGGGCCGCCAGCATGCCCCAGTACGACGCTTCCTCGAACAGCGACAGCCCTGACAGGTCGGCATGCGCGAACACGACGGGGCCGTCGGCATCGCGCAGCGCGAGCAGCCCCGGTCGGCTCAGGAAGCCGACGTCGGGTGTCGCCATCGCATGGCCGCGCACGGTGATCTCGAGTGCGGTCGCATGCTTCCACAGCTCGCGTCCGTACACGGCCTGCAGGTCGATTGCCGCCTGCTCGCGCAACGCGTCGGGCTTCGCCTGCGCGAGCCAGCGGCGCGTATCGTCCGGCGTTTGCGTGCTCAATGCCTGATAGGCAGAGAAGACGGAGCGCGTCGGCGGCGACATCCGGATCAACTGGTGCGTCGACACGACATAGCCGAGCCCCACGCTGTCGTAGACGACGTTGTCCCACGCGAGCGGTACGCCGGCTTCCTCGGCCGGCATGCCGTCGAGCAGGAAATTGGACACGAGCCACGGCGCGCGCGGCGGCAGGTCGCGTGCGGGATCGAAGCCGTATGCGGGCATCTGCGGAAACACGCGCGCCGCGACGAACAGCGGCATCGCGGAAACGACCCGGCGCGCCTTCAGCATGAACGTCGACAGCGCGCCGTCGTGGCCGACGCGGGCGCACAGCACGTCGACGCCGCCCGCACGTTCGGTCGCGCGCACCGCGAAGCCGTCCCGCGACCATGCGTTCGAGCCGGTGCGTGCGGCGATCGAATCGCCCAGCTTCGTCACCATCGTGTGCAGCCCGTCGGGCCAGGTCAGCACCGCGCCGTCGCCCGCGTCGCCCGCATGGCCGCCGCGCGACGAGAAATAGTGCAGCCCGGCCCATGCGGAGACGTGCTCGTAACCGGCGCCGTAGTCGTCGCGGCAGCAATAGTCCAGATACCAGTGCAGCGCCTTCGCGGTGTAGCCCTCGTCGCGCAGCCACTGGCGAAACGAGCGCCGGTCGAGTGCGCGCCAGCGCGGGTCGCGCGACGATTCCGCGATCGGGATGCAGAACACCTTGCGGCCGTCGGTGCCGCGCGCGGTGCGCAGCCCGTCGGTGTACGCGAAGAAGCGCGCCTGCTGCGCGAGTGCGTCGGCGTCGAGGCCGGCGGTCGGCACGATGCCGTCCTGCCACTGCCCGCCGATGAACAGCCGTTCGTCCGGTGCGTGGACGAGGGCACGCTCGTCGTACACGGGGCGCGCGGAGAACGGCGCGGATTCGATCACGCCGAGATCGGCGAGCATGTCGCGCAGATGCACGGATTCGAGCGACGGCAGCGGCAGGTAGTGCGCGCCCTTCGGATAGCCGAGCTCGCCGAAGCGGCCGCCGGCCGCGTTGCCGCCGAATTCGGGGCCGGCGAGCACCGTGAAGCGCGTATGGCCGGCGCGCGCGAGCTGCCATGCGCACGACAGCCCGGCCGCGCCGGCGCCGAGAATCGCGACGTCCGTCTCGATCGTGCCGGACGGCGGCGGCAGCGTGGCATGGTCGCGCAGCGCATGGCCTTCGCGCATGCCGGGGTAGTCGATGCGCGGCGTCGTCTCGATCCAGCCGGTGCGGCCGCAGGCGGCGAGCGACGCGGCCGCCGACGCGACGAGGAACGTGCGACGGTCCATCAGCGCAGTACGTGCTTCCAGTCGTCGTCGAAGCGGCGCACGAGCGGCTGGTCGTTGAGTTCGTTCGGCGACATCGGCAGCGCCGGCATGTCGGCCGGAAAGTGGAACATCTCGGCGGCCGTTTGCGGATCGAGCCAGCGCGTCGGCACCGAGTAGTGCGTCGGCACCGTGAAATCGCGGCGCTTGCCGGCGATCACGAAGCCCCAGTCGCCGAACGACGGCACGTAGCAGTGGTACGGCCACGTGTTGAACCCGGCTTCGCGCAGCGTCGCGATGATGGTCCAGTACGCATGCGGCGCGAAATACGGCGACGTCGACTGGATCACCGTGTAGCCGTTCTCCGACAGGTGCCGCGCGAGCAGCCGGAATACGGGCACCGAATACAGGCGGCCGAGCCCGAAGTTGGTCGGATCGGGGAAGTCGACGACGATCGCGTCGTACACGTCGGCATTCGATTCGAGCCAGCGCACCGCGTCGTCGTTGATCACCTGCACGCGCGGATCCTTCAGCGCGCCCTGGTTCAGCTTGACGAGCGGCGCGGACGTCGAGAACAGCTTCGTCATCGCGGGATCGAGATCGACGAGCGTGATGCGTTCGAGATTGCGGTGCTTGAGCAGTTCGCGCACCGCGAGGCCGTCGCCGCCGCCCAGCACGAGCACGCGCTTGGCCCACGGCAGCGCCTCGATGGCCGGATGGATCAGCGCTTCGTGATAGCGGTGCTCGTCGCGCGACGAGAATTGCAGGTTGCCGTTCAGGTACAGCCGCATGTCGTCATGCCACTGCGTGAGCACGATGCGCTGGTACGGCGTCGTTTCCGAATAGATCGTCTCGTCGCCGTATACGCCGTGCTCGGCCCAGTGCGTGATGCGCTCCGACAGCGCGAACCCGGCGATCAGCAGCCCGATCACGAGCGACGCGCGCATCAGCTTGCCGCGCACGTTGCGGATTTCGTCGCGGAACAGGTGGGTCGTCCACAGTGCGACGAATGCGTTCAGGAGGCCGAACAGGAAGCTCGTACGCAGCAGGCCGAGACGCGGCGCCAGCACGAGCGGGAAGATCAGCGACACGGCGAGCGAGCCGAGATAGTCGAAGGTCAGCACCTCGCTGACGGTATGGCGGAACGCCTGGCGCCGCTGCTGGAACGCGCGCATCACGAGCGGAATTTCCATCCCGATCAGCAGGCCGAGCGCGAGCACCAGTGCGTAAAGCGCCGCGCGAAACGGTGCGGCGAGCCAGGCGAACACGACGAACAGCAGCGCGGCCGATACGCCGCCGAGCAGGCCGACGAGCAGCTCGATGTCGACGAAGCGGTCGAGCACGTCGTCGTCCTCGACGAACTTCGCGAGCCACGAGCCGATCCCCATCGCGAACAGGTAGCAGCCGATCACCGACGAGAACTGCAGGATCGAATCGCCGAGCAGGTAGCTCGACAGCGCGCTGCTGATCAGTTCGTAGCCGAGCCCGCACGACGCGAGCACGAGGATCGACAGGACGAGCGCACGCTTATGCAGCATCGCGCATCCGTTGTGCAGTGTTCGGCAATGTGGATATACTGGCGCGGATTTTCGTCTGGCGGCCCCGCGCGGGCCGACCGGCGACGGGGCGGCGAACCGAGCACAAAATCCGAGGAAAAGAATGAATAGTGCCTATCTTTATGCGGTTCATTTACTGTCGGCGTTCGTGCTGCTTCTCGTATTCGCGGCAGTGTACCTGAAGGTCACCCCGTTCGACGAACTCGCGCTGATCCGCGACGGCAACGCGGCCGCGACGCTGTCGTTCGGCGGCGCGCTGATCGGCTTCTGCCTGACGCTCGCGTCCAGCATCGCGCACAATTCCACGCTCGGCGAAGTCGTGATCTGGGCCGTCGGCGCGATGATCGTGCAACTGATCACCTATGTGGTGCTGACGCGCGTGATGCCCGGCATGAATCATGCGATCGAGGATCGCAACGTCGCGATGGGCGGCCTGATGGGCACCGCGTCGCTCGTCGTCGGCATCATCAATGCCGCCTGCCTGACCTGACGCGCCACGCGCTTCGAGGAGACCGACATGAGTCTGGGTTCATTCATCCGCAAGCAGTTCATCGACGTCCTGCAATGGACGGAAGACGCCGACGGCGTGCTGGCCTGGCGCTATCCGATGGAAGACCAGGAAATCCAGTACGGCGGCAAGCTGACCGTGCGCGAAACGCAGGTCGCGATCTTCGTCAACGAGGGCAAGGTTGCCGACGTGTTCCAGCCGGGGCTCTATACGCTGGAAACGCGCACGCTGCCGGTGCTCACGAACCTGAAGAACTGGGACAAATTCTTTCAGTCGCCTTTCAAGTCGGACGTCTACTTCTTCAGCACGCGGTTGCAGCTCGGCCGGCGGTGGGGCACCGCGCAGCCGGTAACGATCCGCGATCGCGAATTCGGCTTCGTGCAACTGCGCGCGTTCGGCATCTACTCGTACCGGATCGTCGATGCGGCCGCGTTCCATCGCGAGGTCAGCGGCACGCGCGCGGCCTATACGGTCGACGATCTCGAGCAGCAACTGCGTAACCTGGTCGTCACCGCGATGAGCACGACGTTCGGCTCGGCCGACGTGCCGTTCGTCGACATGGCCGCGAACCAGTCGCTGCTGTCGCAGCGTGTCGCCGACGCGCTGGTGCCGGTGTTCACGCGCTACGGGCTCGCGCTCGACGCGTTCGCGGTCGAGAGCGTGTCGCTGCCGGCCGAGCTGCAAAAGGCCCTCGATCTGCGGATCGGAGCGGGGATGGCCGGCGATCTCGCGCGCGCCACGCAATACCAGACCGCGCAGGCGATTCCGCTCGCCGCGCAAAACCCGGGCGGCATCGCCGGGGTCGGCGCGGGGCTGGCCGCCGGTGCGGCGATCGGCCAGGCGATGGCCGGCCAGATCGCGGGCGCCGCGCAACCGGCGCAGGCTGCGCCGCCCGCGCCCGTTGCGGCGCCGGTAGCCGCGGCAGCGGCCGAGGGCACCGATTACGTGCAGCGGCTCGAGCAGTTGAAGGCGCTGCTCGACAAGGGCCTCGTGACCGAAGACGAATATTCGCGCGCGAAGGCCGAGATCCTCGCGAAGCTCACGCGGTAAGCGTCGCGCATGTTCCGTACCTCGTGCCCCCAATGCGGCGCGCCGGTCGAGTTTCGCTCGGCCGCGGCGGTGATGGCCGTCTGCGCGTTCTGCCGCAGCACGCTGCTCAAGCGCGGCGCCGACGTCGAGCGTATCGGCGAACTGGCCACGGTGCTCGACGATGCATCGCCGATCCAGATCGGCACGGCAGGGCGCTACGGTAACCGCGTGTTCACGGTGCTCGGCTGCCTCCAGATGACCTACGACGCCGGTGCGTGGAGCGAATGGTACGTCGTGTTCGACGACGGCGCGTTCGGATGGCTGTCGGATGCGTCGGGCCAGTACGCGATCACGGTGCGCGAACCCGACGATGCGGCAGGCCGAGCGTGGCCCGCATTCGGCACGCTCGAACCGGGCATGCGGATCGACCACGGCGGCCGCGCGTATCTGGTGTCCGACGTGCGTACCGCACGCTGCACGGGCGGCGACGGCGAGCTGCCGTTCCGCGTCGATGCCGGGTGGGAAGCGCGCGTCGTCGACCTGCGCACCGGCAATGCATTCGCGACCTACGACTATTCCGACGCCGAGTCGAACGGCGGCATCCCGGCCGTCTATTCGGGCGAGGCGCTGGAATTCGATGCGCTCGCGTTCACGGGCTTGCGCGATAGCGAAAACGATACGCGCGAGAAACGCGGCGCGGAGATGGTGCCGTTCGCGTGCCCGAGCTGCGGTGCGCCACTGTCCTATGCGCCGAACGTGGCCGACTACGTCGTGTGCGGCAACTGCCATGCGGGTGTGCAGTGCACGGCCGAGCAGCAGACCGTGTTCGCGGCGCAGCGCAAGCTCGAATCGGTGAAGGGCGCGCTCGAACTCGGCGCGATCGGCACGTTCGACGGCGTGAAGTACACGGTGATCGGCATGATGCGCTGCCGGGTGCCGGGCGACGCCGAGACATGGGACGAATACCTGTTGCTGAACCCGAAGCGCGGCTTCCTGTGGCTGGTGCAAAGCGAAGGGCGCTGGGAGCGCGTGCAGGTGCTCGACCATTGGCCGACGATCGGCGGCGAATCCAGCGTGACCGATGGCGGCAAGACCTACCGTTTGCGCGAGGAATACGAATCGGAGGTCGTCTACGTGGTCGGGGCATTCAACTGGCGCGTGCAGGCGGGCGACCGCACGTCGATCGTCGACTACGGCTGGCAGAAGGACAAGCTGACGCGCGAGCGCAGTGATGCGGAGATCGTCTGGTCGCGTGCGCGGCCGCTGTCGGGCAGCGCGCTCGCCGAGCGTTTCGGCACGCCGGCGCTTGCGACAGCCGCCGCGGCTGCCGCGGGCGCCACCGAATCGACGGGCCTGTTCGGCAGGAAGGGGCCGCACAGTTTCGCGCCGCTGCCGTTCATGTTCAGCGCGTTGCTCGTGATCTTCAACCTGGGTTCGCTGTTCTCGTTTACCGGACGCTCCGTCTACGTGCTGGTCGGCCTGCTGGTGCTGTGGCTGCCGGAATGGCTGTGGGCGCGTTTTGCGTCGGACGGGGGGCAACGCGTGATTCGGTACATCCTTTACGGCATCTACGGCCTGATCGTCGTCACGCTGTTCAGTTGCGCGTCGATCGGCGGCGGCGGTTCGGGCGGCGGCGGGTGGGGCAGTTCCTCGGCGCGCAGCGGCTACTCGTCGTACGGGTCGCACAAATGACCGCGCGCGACGGGATCGCGCCGCCCTGCGCGGTGCTCGGCTCGCACGTGCTGGCCGACCTGGCCGGCATCGACGCGGCGCTGCTGCGCGACGCCGCGCGGCTCGAGGCGATCCTCACCGACGCGGCGCAACGGGCCGGCGCGCGCGTGATCGGCGCGCACTTCCACCATTTCGGCGGCGAGCATGGCGTGACGGGCGTCGTGCTGCTGGCGGAGTCGCACATCACGATCCATACGTGGCCCGAGCATCGTTTCGCGGCCGTCGACGCGTTCATGTGCGGCGCGGCGCGCGCGGCCGATGCCGTCGATGCGATCGCCACGGCGCTCGGCACGCATGCGCAGGTTCGGCAGCAGGTGGTGCGCGGCGGCGTGCCGGCTTGAACAGGCATTTCGCGCCTTGGTCGTCAATACCGCAACGATGATGCGCCGCGAAGCGGGCGCGGAATCGTTCGTGACGCGCTAGCGTCCGAACCGGAACGTCGACACGCTGCGCAGCGTTGCATCGTCGGTGCCGACGATGCCGTCGCTTCCCGCGATGGCCGCGCGCTTGCCGTTGCCCGGCACGGCCCAGTAGCATTCGCCGCCGGCCGCGTGGAAGCCCGTTTCCGGGTCACTGACGCCGCACGTCATCGTCGCGTGCATGCCGCGCCAGCCAGGGCCGGAGAAGCGTTCGACTTCCTGCGGGATGCCCCATGGCCGGCAACGACAGGCCGATCACGGCCGACGTGAGTGCAACGCGAACGCCGAACATGGGCATCTCCTCATCGGGGTGGGGCGAGCGACTGTCACGCAGCCGCCATGCGCCGTGGCGGCGCGCGGATTGGTTAGAGCACGTTCGACCCCGCACGCCGCGCATCAATGTGCGTGTCAGCGATTGATTTCGTCCGCCGAGATCAGCTCGGCCACCAGCACCTGTGCGGGCCCTTGCAGGTAGTACTCGCTCTCGAGCGGCTCGCGCAGCTTCATGAACGTTTCCGTGCCGATCTGCATCGTTTCGCCCGCCTGCATCCGTGCGCCGCTGTCCAGCAGGTAGTGCATCACGTTGTTGAAGATGCCGGAATAGCGTTCGCCTTCGTGATGGCCCGCTGCGAGCGCGGCGAAATCGGGCAGGCCGAACACGTCGGCGCCGTAGGTGCGCATCCATACGCCTTCGACGCCTTCGACCTCGTATTTCACGAAGCCGCAGAAGAACAGGTTCAGCGGGATGTCGCGCAGCACTTCGAGGCTTTCTTCGCCGAGTTCCTTCGCGTTGAAGACGCCGGCCGGCAATGACGTGTGCGCGTGCTCGTTCAGCACCGCGACGCCGTTCTGTTCGGCCAGCGCGCCGGCGACGGCCGCCAGCGCGACATACTGGTCGAGCGGATTCGCTTCATGCCCGGCGTAATAGAGGATCACGTGGCTGCGGCTCGCGCGTACCTGCTGCTTCAGGTCCTGCCCGTAATGCGCGGGCGCGACGCACGTTTCCAGCGCGTCGGACGGATAGGGCGCATCGAAGCCGACCAGCCGGACGACATGGTTGCCCCAGCCGGCGAGCCCGAATACCTGCTCCAGCGTCGGCTCGGTTTCGACGCGTGCCTGCTTCATGCTGGGGTGGTACGCGCGCAGCGCAGCCGTCAGTGCGGCGATGTCGACCTGCAGCGGACCGTCGAAGACGACCGTCACGCTCAGCGGATTCTCGACTTCGGGTGCGGCGACCAGTGCGACGGGGTTTTCGGGCGCTTCCTTGCGGCCAAAGAATCGGGATATCAGGCTCATCGGATTGTGTTTGTGTCGATGTCGTTACAGTGAGCGCCCTGTTCTCTCGGTCAGGGCATGACGCGGGATGACGGTGGCCCGTAGTTTCCCCGGCTTCGTCGAATCTGGCAAATGTCTGATGGCGCGGGCGCGCGGCGGCGGCACCGATCAGCGCGGCAGCGCTTCGGCTTCGGCCCAGCGCTTGAACGAATCGAGACGCCGGCGCGTCTGCACGAGATAGAACGCGCCGATCAGCGGCTCCAGCAGCCAGCGCAGCCACGACGGCTGCGCCCGGAAGTGGTACGTGAACTTCACCTCGGTCGACCCGGGCGTGTGCTCGGTGAAGTTCCAGCTGCCGCTGAAGCGTTCGAGCACCTTCGGTCCTTCGACCATTTCGACGGCGGCGACCTGCGGCGGACGGTACGAGATGTAGCGCGACACCATCGTCGCGCCCGACCGGCTGCGGCAGAACGCGTCGACGCCGACGTCGGCGGTCGTTCCGTCGGGCAGATACGCATCGATGAGGAAGTTGTCCCACACGAGCCGCCGGCCGTAGTCCTGCGACCACGTGAAGAGGCGCCTGCGATCGACGTCGACGGTCCGGCTGACTGAGATCCTCATGAGGGCGGGCGCCAGGGTGCGGATTGGGATGCAATTGAGTGTAACGCGCCAATAAACGGTGTTTCGTCAGACTTCGTCAAGTCGAGTGCGGGCTCGACCCTGCTCGATTGACGTACCTCGGGATTTCCCCTAGGATTCGTTTCAACCCTTCGGGACAGACCCGGAGCGTTTCAATCTCTTGAGGGAGCCTCATGAGTACGCAACAGAACCGGCGCTTCGACGCGCTCGTTTTCATTGGTCGTTTCCAGCCTCCGCATCGTGGTCACCTGAACGTGCTGAAGTCGGCACTGAGCCGGGCCGAGCGCGTGTGCGTGCTGATCGGGTCGACCGACAAGCCCCGCACCATCAAGGATCCGTTCTCGTTCGACGAGCGCCGGCAGATGCTGGCTTCGCTGCTCGACGCGTCCGAGCGCGATCGCGTGACGATCGCGCCGCTGCAGGATTCGACCTACAACGACGGCGACTGGGTGCGCTGGGTGCAGGACGCGGTTGCCTCCGCGCTCGGCGACGTCGCGCAGCGCAAGGTTGGGCTGATCGGCCACGAGAAGGACGCCACGTCGTACTACCTGCGGATGTTCCCGCAATGGGAGCTCGTCGACGTCGACGCGACGGAAGACATTTCCGCGACCGAAATCCGCGACCAGTATTTCGCCGAACGAACCAACAGCTTCGTGCAGTGGGCCGTGCCGGAACCCGTGTTCGGCTGGCTCGAGCGGTTCCGCACGCAGCCGGAATTCGCGCAACTGAAGTCGGAAGCCGAATTCATCGCCGCGTATCGCAAGGCGTGGGCGGCCGCGCCGTATCCCGTCACGTTCGTGACGGTCGACGCGGTGGTCGTGCACTCGGGGCATATCCTGCTCGTGCGCCGCCGCAGCGAACCGGGCCGCGGCCTGTGGGCGCTGCCGGGCGGTTTCGTGAACCAGGACGAACGGCTCGATGCGGCCTGCATCCGCGAATTGCGCGAGGAAACCGGGCTCAAGCTGCCGGAGCCGGTGCTGCGCGGCTCGATCAAGGATCGCCAGGTGTTCGATCACCCGACGCGCTCGCTGCGCGGCCGCACGATCACGCATGCGTGCCTGTTCAACTTTCCGACCGGCGAGCTGCCGCGCGTGAAGGGCAGCGACGACGCCGACAAGGCGCGCTGGGTCCCGCTCAACGAATTCGCGCAGATGCGCAACGTGATGTTCGAGGATCACTTCGACATCGCGTATCACTTCCTGGGGAAGCTGTGACGCGCTGATTCCCCGCATCCGGTCCGCCGCGACAGACGCGGCGGCACTTCAACGGCCTAGAGGAGCTCTAGCCATGCAAAACGTTCCCGGCGGCTTTGCCGCGGTTCTCGCCAATCCGATTCTCAACACGGATTCGTACAAGGCTTCCCACTTCCTGCAATATCCGCCGGACGCATCGGCGATGTTCTCGTACGTCGAATCGCGTGGCGGCCGCTACGACCGCACGCTGTTCTTCGGCCTGCAGATGCTGCTGAAGGAGTATCTGTGCAAGCCCGTTACGCACGTGATGATCGACGAGGCGCGCGATTTCTTCACCGTGCACGGCGAGCCGTTCAACGAAGCCGGATGGCGCCATATCGTCGAACGCTACGACGGCTACCTGCCGGTGAAGATCCGCGCGGTGCCGGAGGGTTCGATCGTGCCGGTGCACAACGTGCTGATGACGGTCGAATGCGACGATCCGCAGGTGTTCTGGCTCGCGTCGTATCTCGAGACGATGCTGTTGCGCGTCTGGTATCCGGTGACGGTGGCGACCCGCAGCTGGCACCTGCGGCAGACGATTCGCCGCTTCCTCGACAAGACCGACGACGATCTCGCGCAACTGCCGTTCAAGCTGCACGACTTCGGCGCGCGCGGCGTGTCGAGCGCGGAATCGGCCGCGATCGGCGGCGCCGCGCACCTCGTGAGCTTCATGGGTTCGGACACGGTGCTCGGCGTGCTGGCCGCGAACCGCTTCTATCGCGAGCCGATGGCCGCGTACTCGGTGCCGGCGGCCGAGCACAGCACGATCACGTCGTGGGGGCGCGAAGGCGAGGCCGATGCGTACCGCAACATGATCGCCCGCTTCGGTTTGCCGGGCGCGATCGTATCGGTCGTGTCGGACTCCTACGATCTGTTCGCCGCGCTGGAGATGTGGGGCGGCCCGCTGCGCCAGGCGGTGATCGATTCGGGCGCGACGCTCGTCGTGCGTCCCGATTCCGGCGACCCGGTGACGATCGTGCTGCAGACCATGCGTGCGCTCGACGCGTCGTTCGGCTCGACCGTGAACGGCAAGGGGCGGCGCGTGCTGAACCGCGTGCGCGTGATCCAGGGCGATGGGGTCGACGAGCAGTCGATCGAGGCGATCCTCGTCGCGCTCGACGAGGCCGGCTACGCGGCCGGCAACGTGGTGTTCGGCATGGGCGGCGCGTTGTTGCAGCGCGTGAACCGCGATACGCAGCGCTTCGCGATGAAGTGCTCGGCGATCCGGCGTGGCGACGTATGGCATGACGTCCGGAAGGACCCGGCCACCGATCAGGGCAAGCGCTCGAAGAAGGGGCGGCTCACGCTGCTGCGCAATCGCCGCACCGGCGAGTATCGGACGGTGACGCTGCCGGTTGCGTGGGACGATCGCACGCTGGAAGGCGAATGGGACGAAGCGCTCGAGACGGTGTTCGACACCGGCCGTCTGCTCGTCGATACGTCGTTCGCCGAGGTGCGGGCGAGGGCGCATGCGGGCGAGGTGTGACGCGGGCGGCGGGGTCTCCCGCCGCTGCGCCGCCGGCTTGCGTCAATTGCCGGCCGGCACGTCGCCGCGCGCCACCACTCGCGCCGCCTCCATCGCGCGCGCCAGTGCATCGAATACCGCCGGCCCCTTGCAGCGCGACACGTTGAAGCGCATGTACGACGTCGCGCTGCGCGACGCGCTGAACACGTCGCCCGGCGCGAGCACCACGTCGTGGTCCAGCGCATGACGTGCGACGCGCGCGGCATCGAGCCCGTCCGGCAATTGCGCCCACACGAACAACCCGCCGCGCGGCTCGGTCCAGATTTCGAGCCCGGCCCGTGCGAGACGCCGGATCGTTTCGCACATCGCATCCGCGAGACGCGCGCGCAGGCTGTCGAGATGGCGCCGGTACGTACCGTCGATCAGCAGCCGGTGCACGACGTTCGCGCCGATCTGCGCGTTGCCGAACGACGTCGCGAGCTTCAGGTCGACGAGCGCGTCGATCCATTCCGGGCGCGCGGCGACATAGCCGCAGCGGATCGCGGCCGACAGCGTCTTCGAGAAGCTGCCGATCGACACGACCCGCGACAGCCCGTCGAACGCCGCGAGGCGCGGCGCGGGCGTGCTCTCGAAATCCGCGAAGATGTCGTCCTCGACGATCAGCAGCCCGTGCTCGGCCGCGAGCGTCAGCAGCCGGTGCGCGACGGGCGGCGCGAGCGTCGCGCCGGTCGGGTTGTGCAGCGCGGCGTTGGTGATGTACAGGCGCGGCCGATGCTCGGCGAGCACCTGTTCGAAGCGCACGAGATCGGGGCCGTTCGGCGTGAACGGCACGCTGACGATCCGTGCGCGGTGCGCGCGCAGCAGCGCCTGGAAGTTGAAGTAGCACGGATCGTCGAGCACGACCGTATCGCCGGGCTCCAGCAGCAGGCGGCACACGAGGTCGAGCGCGTGCGTGCCGCCGTCGGTCAGCATGATCTGCGCGGGTTCCGCGTGGACGCCGTGCTGCGCGAGCCGCCACGCGAGCTGCTGGCGCAGCGCGGGCAGGCCGAGCGGCGTCGCATAGTCGGTCAGCGCGTCGGATTCGTCGCGCGACACGGCGCGCAGCGCGCGACGCAGGCTTTCGTCGGGCAGCCACGACGACGGCAACCAGCCGCAGCCGGGCTTCACCGACGTCGGCGCCGCTTCGAGCGACTGGCGCGACAGCCACAGCGGATCGAGCTCGCGATCGAGGCGCGGGCCGAGCTCCGCGAGCGCGAGCGGCGGGGCGTGGCCCGACACGTAGAAGCCCGAGCCGCGCCGGGCGACGAGCACGCCTTCGCTCGCGAGCCGCTCGTACGCATCGACGACCGTCGATTTCGACACGCCGAGCGCGTCGGCCATCATCCGGATCGACGGCACGCGCGCGCCTGGCATCAGCGCGCGGCTTGCGATCCGCGCGCGCAGCGTGTCCATGACGGTTTCCACGCGCGTGCGCGACGGCGCGGGCGGAGCGGGAATCGGGACGGGAAGCGGGGCGGAATGGCGCATGGCGAACGATGAACTGTACGGCCGGTTGTCCAGTACAGTTTGTCTGAATTGTATTGGGCTGTAGCTTACGCCGTTTTGGCCGGCGGCGGATCATCGGTCATCCCCTTTCCCATCAGGATCGACCGTGCAGAAAACGACCGACGGATGGCTCAGCGGCCTGCTGGGCGTCATCATCTTCAGTGGCTCGCTGCCCGCGACGCGCGTCGCGGTGCAAGGGCTCGACCCGCTGTTCCTTACGTTCGCCCGCGCGACGATCGCCGGCGCGCTCGGCCTGCTGCTGCTCGTCGTGCTGAAGCAGCGGCGGCCGTCGCGCGCCGAGGCCGCCTCGTTGGCCATCGTCGCGCTCGGTGTCGTGGTCGGTTTTCCGTTGCTGACGGCGCTTGCGCTGAAGCACGTGACGTCGGCGCATGCGATCGTGTTCGTCGGGCTGCTGCCGCTCGCGACCGCGCTGTTCGGCGTGTGGCGCGGCGGCGAACGGCCGCGGTTGCCGTTCTGGATCTTTTCGATCGTCGGCAGCGGCGCGGTGGCCGCGTTCGCGCTGCGCAACGGCGGGCAGGCGTCGGTGGTCGGCGATGCGCTGATGCTGGCCGCGATCGTCGCGTGCGGGCTCGGTTATGCGGAAGGCGCGCGGCTGTCGCGCCAGCTCGGCGGCTGGCAGGTGATCTCGTGGGCGCTCGTGTTGTCGCTGCCGCTGATGCTGCCGCTCGCGTGGCTGACCTGGCCCGCGTCGTTCGACGGCGTCGATGCCGCCGCGCTGTGGGGGCTCGCGTACGTGTCGCTGTTCAGCATGTTGATCGGCTTCGTGTTCTGGTATCGCGGGCTCGCGCTCGGCGGGATCGCGGGCGTCGGCCAGTTGCAGCTGCTGCAGCCGTTCTTCGGCTTCCTGCTCGCGGCCGGACTGCTGCACGAGACGGTACCGCCGTCGATGGTCGTCGTGACGGTCGTGGTGGTGGGCTGCGTGGCGGGCGCGAAGTATTTCTCGAAGATGGCGCCCGTGCAGCGCGCGGGTTGACGCAGGTACCGCGGCTTGCCGGACATCGGGCTGACATCACCCGGTGCGCGGCTGGCGGCGACCCAACGCAGAACGGCAGGCTGCCGGTCGCGGCAAGCCTGGCCGTGGGCGTTCGCCACGCCGGACGCGGATTACTCGAACGTTTCGAGCGCGAGCAATTCACCGATCGTCTGCCGGCGGCGGATCAGCCGCGGCGTACCGCGATCGACGAGCACTTCCGGCGCGAGCGGCCGGCTGTTGTAGTTCGACGACATCGACGCGCCGTACGCGCCCGCGTCGTGCAGGAACAGCAGGTCGCCGATCTGCGGCTGCGCGAGCTTGCGGTGCGTGACCACGCCGCCCGCATCCTGCGTGAACACGTCGCCTGATTCGCACAGCGGCCCGGCGATCGCGAGGTCGACGAGCGGCCGGCCGGCAGGCAGCGCGCCATCATGCGCGTGCACCGACACCGCGTGGTAGCTGCCGTACATCGACGGGCGCATCAGGTCGTTGAAGCCCGCGTCGATCAGCACGAAATCGTGCTTCGGCCGACGGTTGACGGCCTGCACTTCGGTGACGAGCGTGCCGGCTTCGGCAACGAGAAAGCGGCCCGGTTCGATCTCGATGCGCACCGGGTGGCCGAGATGCCGTTCAATGCGCTTGCGCGCGGCGTCCCACTGGCTGAAGTAGTGGCCGACGTCGACGCGCGGCTCGCCGTCGCGATACGGAATCGACAGGCCGCCGCCGGCCGAGATCGCATCGATGTCGTGGCCGAGCGACGTGACGAGATCGACCATCGCATCGCACACCTGCGACAGGTGGCCGTAGTCGACGCCCGAACCGATGTGCATGTGGATGCCGACCAGCTTCAGCCCGTACTGGCGCACGATCTCGATCGCGCGCGGTACGTCGTCGATCCAGATGCCGTGCTTGCTCTGCGGGCCGCCGGTGTTGGTCTTGTTGCTGTGGCCGTGGCCGAAGCCCGGATTGACGCGCAGCCACACGCGGTGGCCGGGCGCGTGCTCGCCGATGCGCGCGAGCATGTCGAGCGAACCGGCGTTCACGGTCACGCCGTGCTTGAGCACCGCCGCGAGCGTCGGACGGTCGATCAGGTCGGCCGTGAACACGACGCCTTCCGGCTCGCCTGCCGCAGGACCGCCTGCCGCAGGATCGCCTGCCGGACTGAACCCCGCCGCGAGGCTGCGCTCGATCTCGCCGAGCGACACGGCGTCGACGCACGCGCCTTCTTCGCGCATCAGCTTCAGGATATGGACGTTCGAGTTCGCCTTCTGCGCATAGCGGATCACGTCGAACTGGCGCAGTTGGGCGATGCGGTCGCGGATGACGTCGGCGTCGTACACCCACAGCGGGGTGCCGTATTGCTGCGCGAGCGCTGCGAGCTGGCGGGAATCGAGGGACATGGCGGATGAATCGGATCGAATGAACGGATAGCCGGATGATGCGCCTGATCGCCTATACAGTAAAATGCCTATATATCGATACTCGATTCATTTCTGATATATACGATCATGCTGACGCACCGTCATATCGAGGTTTTCCGCGCGCTGATGGTCACCGGCAGCACGACCCGGGCGGCCGAGATGCTGTACACGTCGCAACCGACGATCAGCCGCGAGCTCGCGCGGATGGAGCAGGTCGTCGGCTTTGCGCTGTTCGAGCGCGCGCACGGTCGGCTGCGCCCGACGATGGCCGCACTCACGCTGTTCGACGACGTGCGGCTCGCGTATGTGGGGCTCGAACGCGTCGCGGCGACGGCCGCGCGCCTGCGCGAGTTTCGCGACGGGCAATTGTCGGTGATCGCGCTGCCCGCGTTCTCGCATGCGATCCTGCCCGGTGCGTGCCGGCGCTTTCACGACGCGCATGCGGACGTCAGCGTGTCGGTCGCGACGCAGGAGTCGCCGGTGCTGGAGGAGTGGTTGACCGCGCAGCGTTACGACCTCGGGCTGACCGAGCACGATGTCGCGCCGGCCGGCACCGTGCTCACGCCGCTGCTGGAAGTCGACGAGGTGTGCGTGCTGCCCGACGGTCATCCGTTGCTCGCGCAGGACGCGATCGACCTGCTGGATCTCGCCGACCGTCCGTTCGTGAGCCTGTCACTGAACGATCCGTACCGCATCCTGATCGACGAGGCGTTCGCGCAGCTCGGCGTCGCGCCGCGCTCGGTGGTCGACACGCCGTCGGCCGTGTCGGTATGCGCGTTCGTGCGGCAAGGGCTCGGGGCCGCGATCGTCAACCCGCTCACGGCGCTCGATTTCGTCGGCCGGGACCTGCACGTGCGGCCGCTGACGCGTTCGTTTCCGTACCGCGTCAGCCTGATCGTGCCCGAGCACCGGCCGAAGAACCTGCTCGTCGACGCGTTCGCCGATGCACTGCGCGGCGAAGCGAAGGCGATCCGCCGCCGGCTCGCCGCACACCTCGGCTAGCGGCATCGCCGTATGATGGGCGCTTCACCGCCATCGCCGTCATTTCTCCGGAATCCCGTCATGACCGACGCATCGTCTTTCCTCGAACAACCGACCCTTACCGGCGAACGTGTCGTCCTGCGCCCGCTCGACGCATCCGATCGGCAGGCGCTGCTGGACGCCGCGGCCGACGGCGCGTTGTGGAACCTGAAGGTCACGGTCGTGCCGGGTGTGCAGACGGTCGACGCGTACATCGATACGGCGTTGCAGGGGCGGGCGGCCGGCACCGTGATGCCGTTCGTGATCGTCGATCGCGCATCGGGCCGCGCGATCGGCAGCACGCGCTTCTGGAAGATCGATCGCAAGAACCGCAAGCTCGAGATCGGCCATACGTGGCTAAGCGAATCGGCGCAGCGTACGCGTGCGAATACCGAAGCGAAGTGGTTGCTGCTGGCTTATGCGTTCGACACGCTGCAATGCGTGCGCGTGCAGTTCACGACGGACGAACTGAACGAGCGATCGCGCGCGGCGATCCTGAGGCTCGGTGCGAAACAGGAGGGCATCGTGCGTCACGAACGGATCATGCCGGATGGCCGCAAGCGCAACTCGGTACGCTTCAGCATCATCGACGACGAATGGCCGGAAGTGCGGGCGCGGCTCGAGGCGAAGCTGGCGACGTAACGCGGGACGCTTGATGCTTGACGTGCGTCGCGCTGCCGGCAGGGGAGGCGGCCGCGCGACGGCGGGGGAAACGGTGCGCCGCGCACGTGGCGCGGCGCGGCATCGCGGGGGTTACTGCGCCGATGCGAGGTGATGACGCTGCGCGAGCTTTTGCGCGTCCGCGTAGTGCGCCTGCAGGATCGGCAGCGCCTGGCGGGCGACTTCCTTCAGCTTGGTGTCGCGGCCCGACGCGATTTCGGCCTGGAACGCCGAGATCGCCTTCTGCTGGCCGGCGAGCGCGACCTGTTCGATATACGCCTTGTCGAACTCGGCGCCGCGCAGGCTCTTGATGCTGTTCAGCACGGTCGTGTCGGGGTCGTTGGCCGGCACGTCGACGCCGCGCGGGCTCGCCGCGCGCATCGCCTGGATGATCTTCGCATCGTCGGTCGACACGCGTTGCGCGAATGCCTTGACCTGGCTGTCCGACGTGCGCGAATCGGCGATGCGCGCGGCGTCGTGCTGCGTCGACACGGTCTTCGTGCCGTCGGTGATGAAGGTCTGGTCGGCTTCGTGGATGCGCGTCGCGGTCGCGGCCGGCGCGGCCGATGCGCCGGGCGCCGGCTGCGCGGTTTGCGCGGTCGCCGTCACGGCGACGAGAAGCAGGCCGGCGGCAGACAAGGCAACGCGCGAAATGTGGGGGAAGCGGTTCATGGGGACCTCCTTTCGATCGGGGCTCTGGTTGAAAAACGGATCGTGCGATCCGTCGCTGTGCGAGAGAGACCGGGCGCGCCCGGACCGGAGTCGACCGCCGCTCTGCCGCGGCGTCGGTCGAAGTGTTTCCCGGCCCGACTGATTCTAGGAGAGCGGTCGGGTAGCAGGTGCAACCGTGCTGTGGCTTGTGTAACGGTTGGTAAGACGATTCGGTCGGCATGCGCGCAGGCAGGTAGCGCGTACCTGATGCGCATGCCGTGGCGGCAATTTTTGCGTGCGCGTGGCGCATGCAATGCATGAGATGCGCGTGCGTGTCATCGGCATTTGACGGGCGTGATGGCGTCGCGCGAGCGGGCTGCGTCGGTGCGTGGCGTGCGTGAAAGCGCTATACGCGCTCGAGCAGCGCATCGAGGCGCGGCAGCAACGGCATCGCGCAATGCGCCTGCAACGCGTCGGGCGCCGTGTAACCCCACGCGACGCCCTGGAACGCGATACGTGCGCGCCGTGCCGCGTCGGCATCGCGGATTTCGTCGCCGACGTACAGCACTTCGTCGGCGCGCACACCGGCCTCGCGAACGAGCGCGCGCAGCCGGCGCGCCTTGCCGAACAGCGGAATGCCGCATGCGAAATGGTCGACGCGCGCGCCGGCATGCGGGCCGAGCCGGTCGCGCACGATTTCCTCGGTGTTCGACGTGGCGATCGCGATGCGGATGCCGCGCGCGGCGAGCGCGTCGAACGTTGCGTCGACGCCGGGAAACAACTGCACGTTCGCGACGCGCGGCCGCATCAGGCGGCGCATGTCGATCGTCACGCGCGGCACTTTCCACATCGGCACGTCGAGCGCGCGGATGATTTCGCGCGCCGACATGCCGCGCAGCGCCGGGCGCAGTTCGGGCGTGGCGTCGCGAAAGCCGTGCAGGCGTGACGCTTCCGACAGCGCGGCGAGAAAACTGTCGAGCGAATCGGCGAGTGTGCCGTCGAAGTCGAAGGCGATGAGGCGGTAGGTCATGAAGCAGCGTCGCGGGTTTATTGGGCGGATCCCATTGTCGCCGAATCGAGGGTGGGCAGTGCGGCTGTTCGTCCACGGCGGACCCTGGTACCCCTTGTCCCCCACCCGACAGCGCGGTATCGTCGATGCTCCGCCTTCCGCCCCTCGAACCGGAGAACAGACGTGCCCGCAGCCACCCCCGCCACGCTGAGATTTTCCACCGACAAGCGCGAACTCGACGTCGACGCGATCTTCGACTTCCTGCATCGCGACGCGTACTGGTCGCAGGGCATTCCGCGCGACGTGGTCGAGCGGGCCATCGAGGGTTCGCTGTGCTTCGGCGCGTATGTCGGCGGCCGGTTCGTCGGTTTCGCGCGGCTCGTCACCGATCATGCGACGTTCGCGTACCTGTGCGACGTGTTCGTGCTGCCGGCCGAACGCGGCAACGGCTACGGCCGCGCGCTGATCGACCATATATTCGCGCAGGAGTGGGTGCAGCGCCTGCGCCGCATCATGCTCGTGACGACCGATGCACACGAACTGTACCGGCCGGTCGGTTTCGGTCCGTCCGCGAACCCCGAGCGGCTGATGGAGATTCGCCGCCCCGATATCTACACGAAACGCTGACGTGCGGCGCAGCGCATACAATACGCGCTTTCCGTTTTTGCCGAAGAGAAACCCCCATGACCGAACAGGAAGCCGAACAGCTCGCGACGCACCGCCACTACAAGGGCGGCCTGTACCGCTACATCGGCGTTGCCCGCCATTCCGAAACCGAGGAATCGGTGGTCGTCTACGAGCATCTGTGGCCGCATGCGCGCGGCCTCTGGGTGCGGCCGGAAGCAATGTTCAACGGCAATCTCGAAGACGGCACGCCGCGTTTTCGCAAGCTGCGCGACTGAGCGGGCGCGTCACCGGAGCAGGCGTCTAGCCGGCGCCGCCCGGCTTGTCGTGCGGCGCCTGTTGCCGCAGCGCCATCGCAAAGAAGCGCCGGATTTCCTCCATCAATTCCGCGCGGGCCGACGCGAAATCGAACGCACGCCGGTTTTCGTGCGCGTAGCGCCGGCGCCAGTCGTCGGCCGCATGTCGCGCTTCGCGTGCGCGCAGATCGTCGAGTTCGGGCGTGCGCAGCGCGTGATCGGCGATCAGCGTCACGCCTTCGCGGCTGACTTCCAGCACGCCGCCCGCGACGAGCAGGCGGCGATGCTCGCCGGTCGGCGCATCGACGAGCATCACGACGCCCGGCCGGATCCGCGTGAGCAGCGGCGCGTGGTGCGGGTAGATCCCCAGTTCTCCACTTTCCCCCGGGACGACGACGAAATGCGCGTCGCCGGCATACAGCACCGCTTCCACGCTCACGATGTCGAGCCGCATCGACGTCTTCATGCGTACTCCTTCAGACTGCCGCCGCGCCGGCGACGATTTCGCACAGCTCGGTGGTGATCTGCGCCTGTCGCGTCTTCTGGTACAGGTGCCGCAGTTCGCGCAACACGCGGTCGGCGTTGTCCGTCGCGGTCTGCATGCTGAACATCCGCGCGCATTGCTCGCACGCGTAGTTTTCGACGACGGCCTGATAGAGCGTCGCCTCGACGTAGCGCAGCAGCAACGTGTCCACGACCGGCTTGGGCGCGGGCTCGTACAGATAATCGGACGCGGCCGCGCCGTCGGTCGGCGCGCCGGTGTCGAGCCCCGCGATCGGCAGCATCGCGTCGATGCGCGGCTCGTACGCGAGCGGGCTCGTCAGCCGGTTGTACGCGACGTGCACTTCGTCGAGCTCGCCGTTGACGAACGCGGTCAGCGGCACGAGCAGCGCCCCGAGCAACTGCTCGAAGTGCGGCTCGGCGGCCAGGCCGCCCGCACGGGCCGCGATGGTCGCGCCGTGGCGCAGCAGCGGCGCGAGGCCGCGCGCGCCGATCACGCTCAGTTCGCAGGCGACGCCGGCCCGGTCCCAGCGTTCGAGCGCATTCACGCATTCGACGAGCAATCGCGCATTGAGCGGGCCGCACAGCCCACGATCGGTGCTGACGACGATCAGGCCGACGCGGCGCACGGTATCGCGTCGCGCCATCAGCGCCGATACGTGGTCGGGGCGGTCGCGCAGCACGCGTTCCGCCATCGCGCCGATGCGCGCCGCGTACGGGCGGAACTCGCGCGCGCGTCGCTGCGCGCTCGCCATCTTGGTGCGCGCCATCATCTCCATCGCCTTGGTGATCTTGCGCGTGGACGAGGTACTGGCGATCTTCGCGCGGATTTCGCGTGTGTGCATGTCAGGGGGGAGGCGTCGCGGCCATCCGGATGTCATCGTGCGACTTCATGCTATCGGGACTTCACCTGAAACGATTGACTGAAATCAAACGACTTCGCCCGGTCCCGCACCAGAATCCGTTCACGTGATCCTTGCGAAGGGGCAGCCGATGACCGAGTTCCGCACGCATCAGAAATACGAAGCGCTGATCGCGCGTTGCCGCGCATTGCGCCCGGTGACGGTCGCGGTCGCGCATCCTTGCGACGAGGTATCGCTGCGCGCGGCGGCCGCCGCCGCTCGGGCCGGTATCGTCGTGCCCGTGCTGGTCGGCCCGGTGGCGCGGATCACGATGCTCGCTGCGACGCTCGGTGTCGACCTGTCCGGCTATCGGCTCGTGGATGCGCCGCACAGCCATGCGTCGGCGGCGCGCGCGGTCGAACTGGTGCGCGCGGGCGACGCGCAGGCGCTGATGAAGGGCAGCCTGCACACCGACGAGTTGCTGGCGGAAGTGGTGCGCGCCGATACGGGGCTGCGCACCGGGCGGCGCCTGAGCCACGTGTTCATCATGGACGTGCCGACTTACCACAAGCCGCTGTTCATCACCGACGCGGCCGTCAATATCCGTCCGACGCTCGAGCAAAAGGCCGACATCGCGCAGAACGCGATCGATCTCGCGCATGCGCTCGGCATCGCCCGGCCGAAGGTGGCGATCCTGTCGGCGGTCGAGACGGTCAGCTCGAAGCTGCCGTCGACGCTCGACGCGGCCGCGCTGTGCAAGATGGCCGAGCGCGGCCAGATCACCGGCGCGCTGCTCGACGGGCCGCTCGCGCTCGACAACGCGATCAGCCCGGAGGCCGCGCGGCTCAAGCATCTCGGTTCCGCGGTGGCGGGCGATGCGGACATCCTGCTCGTGCCCGACCTCGAGGCCGGCAACATGCTCGCGAAGGAACTGACGTTCCTGGCGAATGCCGATGCGGCCGGCATCGTGCTCGGCGCGCGCGTGCCGGTGATCCTGACGAGTCGCGCCGACAGCGAACGCACGCGCCTGGCGAGCTGCGCGGTCGCGGCGCTCGTCGCGGCGGCGGCGCGCGCCACGGCCGCGCCCTTGGCCGCGCCGGCGCTTGCCGCCGACGCACGCTGACGGGGCCGCGATGCGACATCCCGTCCTCGTGCTCAACGCCGGCTCGTCGAGCCTCAAGTTCTCGGTCTACGACACGCGCGAGGATCGTTCGCTCGATGCGGGCCTGCACGGGCAGGTCGAGAACCTGCATGACACGCCGCATCTGTTCGTGGCCGACGCGCACGGCACGACGCTCGCCGACAGCCCCGTCGCGCAACCGGGGCATCAAGGCGCGATCGAGGCGCTGCACGCGTGGTTCGCGGCTCATGTCGGGCGCGAGGCCGCGTTCGACGGCGTCGGGCACCGGGTCGTGCATGGCGGCCCGTATTTCACCGCGCCGGTGCGGATCGATGCGCGCGTGCTCGATGCGATCGCGTCGCTTTCGCCGCTCGCGCCGCTGCACCAGCCGCATCACGTCGACGCGATTCGCGCGGTTGCGGCGGTCGCGCCGAACCTCCCGCAGGTCGCGTGTTTCGACACCGCGTTCCATTCGACGGTGCCGGCGCTCGAACGGGAGTTCGCGCTGCCGCGCGCGCTGACCGAGCAGGGCATCGTGCGCTACGGGTTTCACGGGCTGTCGTACGAGTACATCGCGACGGCGCTCGCGGCCCTCGATCCATCGTGGGGGCGGCACCTGACGGTGATCGCGCATCTCGGCAACGGCGCGAGCCTGTGTGCGCTCGCGGACGGCCGCAGCGTCGCGACGACGATGGGGTTCACGGCCGTCGACGGGCTGCCGATGGGTACGCGCACGGGCGCGCTGGACCCCGGCGTGATCCTGTACCTGCAGCGTCACATGGGCCGGTCGCTCGACGAAGTCGAGCATCTGATCTATGCCGAATCGGGCTTGCTCGGCGTGTCCGGCGTGTCGAGCGACATGCGCGCGCTGCTCGCGAGCGACGCGCCGTCGGCCGCGCATGCGGTCGAACTGTTCGCCTATCGCGCGGCGCGCGAGCTCGCCGCGCTGGCCGGCGTGCTCGGCGGCCTCGACACGCTCGTGTTCACGGCGGGCATCGGCGAGCACGCGCCGCGCGTGCGCGAACGGATCTGCAGCCGTGCGGCGTGGCTCGGCATCGTGCTCGACGACGCGGCGAACGCCGCCGGCCTGCCGGTGATTTCGGGCGACGCGTCGCGCGTGACGGTGCGCGTGATCCCGACCGACGAGAATCTGATGATCGCGCGGCACACGCGCCGTGTGCTGGACGACGCGATCCCTTCCACGCCGTATCCGACCCGGTGAGACCTTCGATGACAGCACGCGACACGCTTTCCCCTGCCGCCAGCGCTCTCGCGCTGCCGATTTTCTGGCCGATGGCCGCCGCCAACGCGATGTTCGCGGCCGGCGCCGAGATCGCGGCGCGCAATCTCCGCTTCCTTGCGGAAGAGGAGAAGCTCCATTTCGAAGCGCATCCGGCGCTGGCGTCGCCGAACCGGCCGTTGCTGGAACTGCGCACGATGACGTTTCGCGACTATTCGGCCGCGCCGGCGCACGGGCTGCCGACGATCGTCGATGCGCCGTACGCGGGGCACAGCGCGATGATCGCCGACTACCAGCCGGGGCAGAGCCTGATGCAGACGCTGGGCGAGCACGGCGTGACGCGTCTGTACCTGACCGACTGGCGCTCGGCCACCGAGGACATGAAGGATCTCGAGATCGACCAGTATCTGGCCGAACTGAACGTGTGCGTCGACGAACTCGGCGGCCGCGTGAATCTCGTCGGGCTGTGTCAGGGCGGCTGGATGTCCGCGATGTACGCGGCGCGTTTCCCGCACAAGGTCGCGAGTCTCGTGCTGGCCGGCTCGCCGATCGACACCGACGCGGGCGACGGCCCGATCAGGCAGATGGTGCACACGTATCCGACGTCGTTCTACGAGGAACTCGTCACGATGGGCGGCGGGCTGATGCGCGGGCGCTTCATGCTGCGCGGCTGGAAAAACATGCATCCCGACCAGCACTATCTCGCCGAGCACGTCGACCTGTACGAGCATCTCGACGATCCCGAATACCTGCGCAAGCGCGAGGTGTTCGCGAACTGGTACGAAAGCCCGATCGACCTGCCGGGGCGCTGGTACCTGCAGGCGATCGTGCAGATCTTCAAGGAGAACCGGCTCGCGAAGGGCACGTTCGTCGCGCTCGGGCGCACGCTCGACCTGAAGGATGTCGCGTGCCCGGTCTATCTGCTCGCCGGCGAGGCCGACGACATCACGACGCCGGAGCAGGTGTTCGGGGCGCGCGATCGTCTCGGCACGCCCGCGTCGCGCATCGAGAGCCGGCTCGTGCCGGGCGGCCATATCGGCCTGTTCATGGGGACGCGCACGCTGAAGACGGTGTGGCCGGACATCGCGCAATGGATCGCGGCGCAGCGCTAGGCCGGCGCGGATCGTTACGGAGAGCGACATGACGTTGCGACACAAGCGCGGGCTCGTCGTCGGCATCGCGAACGAACAGAGTATCGCGTGGGGATGCGCGCGCGCGTTTTGCCGGGCGGGCGCGACGCTCGCGGTGACGTGGCAGTCCGACAAGACCCTGCCGCACGTCGAGCCGCTGTTCGCGCAACTCGACGCGCCGATCCGGATGGCGCTCGACGTCGGGCGGCCGGACCAGATGGCGGCGGTGTTCGACGCGATCGCGGCGCAATGGGGCGAGATCGACTTCGTGCTGCATTCGGTCGCGTATGCACCGAAGGCGGACCTGCACGGCCGCGTGGTCGACAGTTCGCCGGAAGGCTTCTCGCTCGCGATGGATACCTCGTGCCATTCGTTCATCCGGATGGCGCGGCTCGCCGAGCCGCTGATGACGCGCGGCGGGAGCCTGATGGCGATGAGCTATCTCGGCGCGGAGCAGGTCGTCGCGAATTACGGGGTGATGGGGCCGGTCAAGGCCGCGCTCGAAGCGAGCGTGCGGTATCTGGCGGCCGAACTCGGCGGCGCGGGCATTCGCGTCAACGCGATTTCGCCGGGCGTGTTGCCGACCCGCGCGGCGTCGGGCCTGCCGGACTTCGGCCGGCTACTCGACGACACCGCGCGCCGCGCGCCGCTGCATCACGCGCTGGACATCGACGACGTCGGCGCGTTCTGCGCGTTTCTTGCCGGCGACGGCGCACGGGCGATCACGGGCGGTACGCACTATATCGACGCCGGCATGCACATGCTCGGCTAGGGTCGACGCAAGCCCGTTATTGGCGTGAACAGGGCTTGACGCGCCGGCTGCACGCAGCGCTCAGGTGCGCGCGAATGCCTGCACGAGGGCCGGCGGCGCGTGGGCGACCGTCACCTCCGGCGTACCGTGCCACGCCGCGAGTTTCTTCACGGCTTTTGCGACGTCGGCCGCGAGCCCGGCGCCGAACCGCACGCCCGGCTCGACGTGCACAGCCTTCAGTTCGAACGTGCCGAGCGTGCGATGCGCTTTCGCATCGACGCGGCCCACCAGCCGGCCGCGATGCAGCACGGGCAGGCAGAAATAGCCGTAGCGCCGCTTGTGCTCGGGCGTATAGCACTCGATCGTGTAATCGAACCCGAACAGCGTCGACGCGCGCCGCCGGTCCCAGACGACCGGGTCGAACGGCGACAGCAGCGTCGTGACCGTCGAGCGCAGCGTGTCGGCCGCCGCCGCCGGCAGCAGTGCGTCAAGCGAGCGATGCACGTAGGCCGGCTCCTTCCAGTCGTCGATCCGCACCGGAATCAGGTCGCCGGCCTCGGCGAGCCGCTCCAGCTCCGCGCGGTACGAGCGGCGCGGCAGCCGATAGTAGTCGGCCACCCAGTCTGCGCGCACGACGCCGAGCGCGCGGCACGTGTAGTCGAGCAGCGCGGGCAGCACGGCCTCGCGCGGCGGCAGGTCGCGCGCATCGTCCCAGTCGGGCAGCACGCGTTCGCGCACGTCGTACACGCGCTGGAAATTGCGGCGCTCCGACACCATCAGGTCGCCCGTCGTGAACAGCACTTCCAGATGACGCTTTTCGGGCTTGCGATCCCACCAGCCGTTGCCCTTCACGCCGTTTTCGCGTGCGAAATCGGCCGACCGCACCGGGCCTTCTTCGCGAATCCGCGCAAGCAGCCGTTCGATCTCCGGACGATTCTGCTCGTGCCATTCGGCCGCGTATTTCCAGCCCATTCCCGACGGGTCGAGCATCTTGTAGCGCATCAGCCCGAACTGCTCGATCGGCAGAAAACACGCTTCGTGCGACCAGTATTCGAACAGGCGCGCCTCGGCGAGATGTTCGTCGAGCCAGTGCGGCGGGAAATCGCCGAGACGGCTGTACAGCACGAGATACGGGCTGCGCGCGACCACGTGGATGGTGTCGATCTGCAACTGCGCCATCCGGCGGATCGTGTCGAGCACGTCGGACTTGGTCGCCTTGCGGCGGGGTGGCGTGAGCAGGCCCTGTGCGGCGAGATGCAGGGCGCGGGCGGCGGCGGACGAAAGCGTGAGCATCGGCAGGACGGTCGAGGGTGGCGATCGGGAACCACTTTAGCGCGAAAGCAGCGCGCGCGCGCGACGTGCGGGTGCAACGCGTCTGACAATGGTTGACAGATACGTTTCGCAAGTTTCCCTATAGTGCGGTTCATGGCGCGACGACACGTGCGCGCAACGATTCCGCTTCCGACGCACATATGTCCATGGCACGCAGGAAGCGAATTCGGGTTTCCCAACCCCCATCGGGAGACCCGGAGCCCTGAGCGGACATCCATGCGGCTATGCACCGGCCCCGTGTGGATGTCCGCTGATTTTTTTGTTTTTCCGGTTTTTCCTCCATTGCCCGCGACAGGTCATGCCGCGGCGCTCGTCTGTCCGGGCCGCAGCGCGCGGGACAGGTCGTAGTGTTTCGCCGCGCCGTAACGCGGCGAACCGAAGTGCCAGTCGTAGTTGCCGCGAATGTACGTCCTGGCCTCGTCGAGCAGGCGCAGCGACGCACGATCGTCGGTGCGCGCGCGCACCTTTTTTTCCAGATCGAGATAACGCGCCAGATAGCCGTTGTGGATGTCCGCCGCCGCGTCGAGCGCGGCCTGCGGCGAGAGCCCGCGTTCGTGTATCAGCACGCACACGAGATTGCTGCTCGACTCGCCGGCCTCCTTCGGATACGAGAAGATATCGTTGCACAGGCACAGGATCGCGTTGGACAGCCTGCGCAGGCGCTCGACCGCTTCGTCTGCGTAGAACGCGGCCGGCGCTTCGTAGCCCGCGGCGATATCGATCAGCGCGAACGCACCCTCGCCGCAGCCGTTGTACGTGCGACCGGACAGGTATTCGGCCTCGCCGGGCACGACGTCGGTCGCGAACCGGCCGGCTTCCCACAGCGTCGAGAACAGGAACGTCATCATCCCCGCCACCCAGCGGGCGTATTGCACGCGCGTGGACACGGCGGCGATACGCGCGCATATGTCCTGCGTCGCGCGTTGCAGGGCGGGCAGGAACGCGGCCAGGTGCGGCAGGCGCGCCGCGAGCGCGGCGCGCAGCGGCGCGGGGTCATGGCCGGTCGGATCGGCGATCATTTCGTACAGCCACAAGTAGAGCGCCCCGAGCTCGCCCGGGGCGCGCGCGACACCGTGCAGGCTGCACAGGCCGTCGTCGATCGCGAAGATCCAGCCGTATGCGCGGGCGGTCGTGCACAGTCCGTCGAAAGACGAGTGCGCATAGACGCGCGCGCAGTATTCGCCGACCTTGCCGTGACGGATGCCGTGCGCCCAGCGCGGATCGTCGAGCAATCCGTGGCTGTTCATCCACGCGTACAGGTCGGCTTCGGCGCGCTCGGCATCGGGATGCACGGGTGTTTCGAACGGGTGGAACAGGTGCGGCAGCACCAGCGTGGGCGCCGCGGCTTCGGCGGCAACGGTTTCGACGGTGGACATGGCGTACCTCGCGGATGGCGGGTGACAACAGGTGTCGTGAGGAGCGCGCCGGGCTACTTGCCGAACCGGCGCGCGCGCTTGCCGTACGCATCGATGGCCTGTTCGAAATCGTCGCGTCCGAAATCGGGCCAGCACGTCGGCGTGAAATAGAACTCGGAGAAAGCGGTTTGCCACAGCATGAAATTCGACAGGCGCTGTTCGCCCGACGTGCGGATCACGAGGTCCGGCTCAGGCTGGCCGGCCGTATACAGCCGGCTCGCGATCGACTCCGGGCTGAGTTGCGCGAGCAACTGATCGACGGTGCCGGCCGCGACGTGCTCCGCGATCAGCGAGCGGACTGCGTGCAGCAGGTCGAGGCGGCCGCTATAGGCGACCGCGATGTTCACGTCGAGCCCGCGCGCGCGGGCCGTGCGTTGCTGCGCGGCGCCGATGCGCTCGGCCGTGGCGGGCGGCAGCTGCGTCAGGTCGCCGATCACGTGCAGGCGCCAGCGGCCGCTGGCGGCGAGCTCGTCGAAGACGTCGGCGATCACGGCGAGCAGGCCGCGCAATTCCCCGGCGTCGCGCTGGAGATTCTCGGTGGACAGCGGCCACAGCGTCACGAGCGGGATCCCGGCTTCCTCGCACCACGACAGCAGCGCATGCACGTTGCGTCCGCCGGCCCGATAGCCGTCGGCGGCCGGCAGGCCGAGGCGCTCCGCCCAGCGCCGGTTGCCGTCGAGAATGACGGCAAGATGGGTCGGCAACGGCGGCCGGGCCGCATCCGGTTCAGCGGGCGAGTCGATGGCGAATGTTTCCGGCGCGCGCAGAATCAGCTCTCGAGTCATGGAGACTCCTTCGAGGCGAGATAGCGATCGAAACGTGAAACAGCGGATGGGATGGTTATCGCGACTGCTGCAATCCGGCGGGGGGATTCTGTTCGCGCCGATGCGAGCGACCATTATCGATCAATGGATTTCGGATTATCAAGTCGTTCGCATGCACGATATCGGGGCGCCCGGGCGCGCAAGCGGCCGCGCAGGCGTGGCGCGGCGCCGGCGGATATCGAAAGCGGTGATGCGCGATCGATTTTCGAGCCGATGTTATTTCGGCAAGAGGATTCGGCGAGCGGTTTGTGTGTTTCACGCGATTGAATAAATCGCGGAATTGGAAAATAAAAGCGACGTAATACCCGGACGATCGATTGTGGCAAAAACGCTTCGGCCGCAATCGACCGGCGACCGTTTACTGCCGCTTGCCGCGCGCGATTTCGTCGCCGGCGCCGGGCGGCAGCCGCCGCGTGATCGGAATCGACGCGAACGAGCACAGCCCGACCACCAGGAACGCGGGCCAGAAATCCGACCACACCATCGCCTGATGGCCCTGGAGCCAGTGCGACACGTGCAGCACGAGGCCGGCCACCGTGACGCCCAGGCCGAGCGACATCTGCTGCACGACGCTGCCGAGGCTCGTCGCGCGGCCGGCGTCGCGCGGCGAGATGTCCGCATAGATCATCGAATTCAGGCTCGTGAACTGCAGCGCGGGGAAGATGCCGCCGACGAGCACGATCAGCCAGATCGCCCAGGTCGCCATGCCGGGATGGAATACACCGTATGCGGCGATCGCGAGGCCCGCGAATGCCGCGTTGTAGATCAGCACCGTGCGAAAGCCGAAGCGGCGCAGCGTATGCGTGGCCGTCGACCGGCTGACCGCGCCGCCGAGCGCGGACGCGCACGTGATGAGCCCCGAGTGGAACGCGCTCATGCCGAGCCCTTCCTGCAGCGCGAGCGGCAGCAGGAACGGCACCGCGCCGAGGCCGATGCGGAACAGCGACCCGCCGACGACGCTCGCGTGGTACGTCGGGATCTTCAGGAAACCGAGGTCGAGCACGGGACGTGTCTTGCGGCGCGCGTACGGCACGTACAGCGCGAGCATCGCGGCGCCGGCCGCGCACATGATGATCGCGTTCGAGCGCGACGTGAGCGAGCCGTCGATCAGCGTGAGGCCCATCAGCAGCAGTGCGGCACCGCTGGCCGACAGCAGGAAGCCGAACCAGTCGAGCGGGCCCGGATCGGGTTCGTGCGTGTTCGCGATGTGCTTGCTCGCGAGGTAGATTCCGTAAAGGCCGATCGGCACGTTGATGAAGAAGATCATCCGCCAGTGCAGGTAGGTCGTGATGAAGCCGCCGACGAGCGGCCCGACCGTGGGCCCGAACAGCGCGGGAATCGCGAGGTAGTTCATCGCGCGCACGAGATCGGCGCGCGGCACCGCGCGGAAGATGATGATGCGGCCGACCGGGACCATCATCGCGCCGCCGACGCCCTGGATGAAGCGCGCGAACGTGAGCACGCCGAGGGAGTTGGATGCCGCGCACATCAGCGAGCCGACGACGAAGATGCCGATCGCGGTGCGGAACACGGAGCGGGCGCTGAAGCGGTCGGCGAGCCAGCCGCAGATCGGGATGAACACGCCGAGACCGACCACGTAGGCCGTGATCGCGATGTTCAGCGTGACGGGGTTGTGCCCGAAGTCCCTCGCCATCGCAGGCAGTGCGGTGACGATGATGTTCGCGTCGACGCTTTCCATGAACAACGCACAGGCAACGATGAGCGGTGCTAGAAAGACGGGCGACATGAGGAGGGGGCGCGGTAAAGACGCCATTATGCCCATAATGTGAGCGCTGCGTCACGTATGACAACAGTTGTTCCGCATGTTGCAACAGTCGTCTTTTCTGACGGGTGGCGCGGAAGGGATGACTGCGCACGCGCGAGCAGTGCGCTGCTTGCCCGGTGAACAAACCCGCATCGTCGCAGCGGGGCGCGCGCGCTTTCGATACCGGGCAGGATGTCGACGCGGTGATTTCCCAACCGCGTGTCGCACGGTAAATCGACCGCGCGCTTGCGCTTGAATGCGACGAGCGGCGCGTCGGCCGGCCATGTCGATTCCTTTTGACGGTGCGGCGGTGCGTTTCTAAAATATGAGCACTTGCTCATATTCAAAAGCCGCCTTCCCGCCATGTCCGAATCGTCCTCGCGCATCCCGCTTTTGCCCCGCAAGGCGCCGCGCCAGCGCCGCTCGATGGCCACCGTCGATGCGATCGTCGAGGCCGCCGCCCGCGTTCTGGAGCGCGACGGCTTCGATGGCTACACGACGAATGCCGTGGCCGCGCTGGCCGGCGTGAGCATCGGCTCCCTCTATCAATACTTCCCGAACCGCGATGCGCTGACGGCCGCGCTCGTCGAGCGCGAGAGCGCGCATCTGCTCGACGACGTCGACCGCGCGGCCGCGCGGTCGTCCTGCGACGACGTGCTGCGCGCGCTGGTGCGCGGGGCCGTCGCACACCAGATGCGCCGGCCGGTGCTCGCGCGGCTGATCGATTTCGAGGAGGCGCGGTTGCCGCTCGGCGCGCGCACCGAGCGCGTCGCGGACCGCATCCACGCGACCTTGCTGCATGCGCTCGGGCTGCGCGATGCGCCACGCGTCGCCGCGCCCGACGTGGTCGCGCACGATCTGCTCGCGATCGTGAAAGGCATCGTCGATGCGGCAGGCGCGCGCGGCGAGACCGATGCCGATGCGCTCGAAGTGCGCGCGTGGCGGGCGGTGCACGGTTATCTGCGGGAGTCGCGCGAATCGAAACTTGCTTGACACGCATGTTTCGTGCGACAGTCGGGCCCATTCACACCACAACATGACGCGTATCGATCGAAGGCCATCGAGACGAACGCGCGCGCGAACGAGACCTCGTGCCGATCCACCACCATCGAAAGGAGGGGACACGCCATGACGTCACGTCGTGCCGCACCGCTTGCATCTCGTTTCTCGTCGCGTCAGTCGCCGCCCGCGCCGCGTCTGCGCTGGGCCGCCGCGCTGGCCATCGCCTATCTCGCCGTCGCCGGCTGCGCCGCGCAGGCCGACAATGCGCATCAGGCCGCCGCGCAAGCGGCCAGCCAGTCGGCGTTGCCGGCCACCACCGCGGCCGCTTCCGCGCCCGTGTCGGGCACGCTGCTGCCGCCGCCGAGCCAGCTCTACGGCGACCTGTTCGTCGCGGTGCAGACCGCGCAGCTCTATCCCGACCAGAAGACCTTCGTCGACGCCACGCCCGACACCGATCCCGCGACGATCGTGCAGTTGTATCAGCAACAGAAATCGCAGCCGGGTTTCTCGCTGAAGGCGTTCGTCGACCAGCATTTCACACCGCCCGCGGCAGGCGGCGTGACGCCGCCGCCGAACCAGACGCTGCGCCAGCACATCGACTGGCTGTGGCCGCAGCTCACGCGCACGAGCGTCACGGCGCCCCCGTACAGTTCGCTGATTCCGATGCCGAAGCCGTACGTCGTGCCGGGCGGCCGCTTCCGCGAAGGCTACTACTGGGATACCTATTTCACGATGCTCGGGCTGCAGGTGTCGGGGCGCGAGGACCTCGTCGACGACATGCTCGACAACTTCGCATACCTGATCGATACGATCGGGCACATCCCGAACGGCAATCGCACGTACTACGCGAGCCGCTCGCAGCCGCCGTTCTTCGCGTACATGGTCACGCTCGCCGCGCAGGTCGAAGGCGACAAGGTCTACCAGAAATACCTGCCGGCGCTGCGCAAGGAGCATGCGTACTGGATGCAGGGCGAAACCACGACGCCGCGCGGGCAGGCCGCGCGCCACGTGGTCACGATGCCCGACGGCGCGGTGCTGAACCGCTACTGGGATGCGAGCGACACGCCGCGCGACGAATCGTATCTCCAGGACGTGACGACCGCGAAATCGGTGCCGTCCCGTCCGGCGAACGAGGTGTACCGCGACCTGCGCGCGGGCGCCGAAAGCGGCTGGGACTACAGCTCGCGCTGGTTCGGAGACGGCAAGACGCTCGCGACGATCCGCACGACCTCGATCGTGCCGGTCGACCTGAACAGCCTGATGTTCCATCTCGAGACGACCATCGTGAAGGGCTGCGCGCTCACGCGCGACATCGGCTGCGTGGCCGATTTCTCGGCGCGGGCTGGACGGCGCGCGGCCGCGATCAATCACTACCTGTGGAACCGCCGCGGCTATTACGGCGACTATGACTGGCAGTTGCGCAAGCCGCGCGACGGCGTGACGGCGGCCGCGCTGTATCCGCTGTTCGCGGGCGTGGCGTGGCCGGAGCGCGCGAAGGCGACCGCGCGCGAAGTGCGCAAGACGCTGCTGCAGCCGGGCGGCCTCGTGACGACGACCGAGAACACGGGCCAGCAATGGGATGCGCCGAACGGCTGGGCGCCGCTGCAGTGGATCGCGATCGACGGGCTGCGCCGTTACGGCGAACCGGCGCTCGCGAAGGACATCGGCACGCGATTCCTGGCCGACGTGAAGCAGGTGTACGCGACCGAAGGCAAGCTGGTCGAGAAGTACGTGGTCGAAGGCACGGGCACGGGCGGCGGCGGAGGGGGCGAATATCCGTTGCAGGACGGCTTCGGCTGGACCAACGGCGTCACGCTGAAACTGCTGGGGCTGTACGGCGAATAGTGTGTAGCGCGCGGGAGGGGCCGCATGCCCGTACCGCAAGCCATCGCACGGGCCGGACCGTCGCGCAAGCGGCCGGCCGGCCCGGGTCTTCATGCGGCTCGCATCAGAACGTGATCGTCGTGCGCACGCCGACCACGGTTTCGTCGCCGATGCGCGCGCCGACCGTGTTCGGGTTCGGGATGCCGCCGCCCGGACGGAAGAAGTGCTGCAGATCGGCCTGCACTTGCCACCACGGCGCGACCTGATACTGGTAGGTCGCCTCGATCACGGTTTCCGCGCGGCGCACCGGATAGCCGGGCGTCGTGTACACGCCGGTATCGCCGTCGAGGCCGCGCGCATGCGAGCCGATCTTCGCGTAGCCGATCGCGATGCCGGCGACGTCGTTGTCGCGTCCGGCGAACGGCGCCTTCAGCGTCACGCCGGCATTGGCCGCGAAATCGACGACATTGCGGTCGCCGGGCGAGCCCATCACGCGCGCGAACACGCCGACCGAGCGCGGGCTGTCGGCCGACGGCCGCCACACCATTTGATCCGCGACCGCATAGAAGCCGTAGTTGCCGCGATGCGTGGCGGGCGTGCCGTTGCTCGCCGGATCGGCGAGCGACAGCCCGTCGGTGCCGTAGCGCGGATCGTTCGCGTGCTGCGAGTGATACCAGACGCCGAGCTTGTACGTGCCGGGCAGGCCGGCCGGCTGCGGCGCCTTCGGGTCGGCGGGCGGCGCGTTCAGCGCGTACTGCACTTCGCCGATCACGAATGCGCCGCTGCGCAGATTGAAGTTGGTGCCGTGCGCGTTCAGCACCTGCGCGTCGCCGTCGGTGCGGCCGGCCGGGTTGCCGTCGAACACGCCGACCATCGCGGTCCACGCGTCGGCCGGCTTCACGCGCAGCCGCACGCCGAGCGACGACAGCGGATACGCGGGGCCGCCGGACGGCAGGTCGGTGGACGGCAGCACGGGCCAGCCGAACGTCGCGTTCATGAACGTCGCTGCGTTCTCGCTCACCATGAATTCCTGGTCGACGCTCTGCTGGCCGACTTTCACGTCGACCTTGCCGTCGAGCAGCGACTGCTGATACCAGAGCTCCCACAGGCGCGTGGTCGAATTGGCCTCGATGCCGGTCGCGGTCTGCAAGGTTTGCAGGTAGCGCTGCGACAGGTTGGTGCCGTGGATCTGCAGCCCCGACACGTTGAACGTGCCGCCCGGCAGGCCGATCGCCTTGCCGGTATCGACGTTGAAACCGAATTGCGTGAGCCCCTGGTACGCGCCGCCGCGCCCCGTGCCGCCGGACGCGTTGTACAGGTATTCGCTGGTTTCCTGAAGGCTCAGCGTGACGCCGTGTTCGTCGAGCACGTCGCGCAGGCCGCCCATGTTGCCTAGGAGGTTCGAACGCTCCCACAAGCCGGTGGGCGCGGGCGCGGCGGCATCGGCGGCCGGTGGTTGCGTGGGGGCGGCGGCATCGTTCGTGCCGGCCGCCGGTTCGGCGGCGGCAGCCGAGGCTTGCGCGAATGCGGATGCGGTGGCGAGCGACAGCAGCAGCGCGGCGAGCGCGTCGAGGCGAAGCTTGCGCGGGACGGGAGCGAGCGGGTTCTTCATTTGGGTTGGCAGTTTGATCAGGTTGGCTGAAGAAACGGGAACGTGATGCGGGCCGCATGGCGAGACGGCCCGCATGGGGAAGGACTTACGGCAGCCAGCCGCCGACGCGCCACACCTGCGCGAAGCCGACGTGTGACGCGGCCGAGCACAGTAGCGCGACGAGCGCGACCGCGGCCGCCGTCGCGGCGATCAGCACGCAATCGAGCGGGCGGGGCGCCGCGGGGACGTGGGCGAGGGCCAGGCCACGCCAGCGGCCGAATGCCCGGGCGAGCGGCGAGAAGCCGGAAAACGAGCGGTCGCACGCGACGTGCACGACGCGCTTGAACTTGAACGCGAACGATTGAAAGAACATGACGCTGCCTCCGTTCCGTCCGGCGAACGCCGGACGACGTGATCGAGCGCGGGTGCATGACGCGGCCTGCGATCGGAGGGTGGAACATGGCGAAGCGTGCGACTGACGAACCGGCGATGGCCGGCCCGGATGGAGGCGCGCTAACCCGACGAGTGCGAGCTAGCGGCGAAAGACATGCGTCTGGCTGCTATCTCGCGATGGCTTGGCCGGCCTGGACCGGCATCGAACTGCAACTAGAGCATGCGTCCACGGAGGGACTCCCGTAATGAATTGGGGCGGATTGTAGTCGCGACTTTTGCTGCGGCGCAAGTAAAAAACGCATGACGGTTGCGCTGCGTGGTGTGCGTGTCGCAGCGGCGCGCGGCGGCCACGTACCCGCTCCGCGAGCGTGACGAGGGCGCGCGGCGCAGGTCGGGCCGTTGCTCCCGCGCATCGGCGCATCGTTGCGTCGTGACGACGCTGAAAGGTTTCAGAACGTCAATTCAAGGGCAAATCTTTCAGCCGCGTCACGCGGGGAATTTATTTCGAAAAATGGGGTTTCAAGGGGTTGACTTCGCTTTCGCGCGATCCATAGAATCCGCCATCTTCACTCTTGGGGCCGCCGCCTTGGACGCCTGCAGTAGTCGATCTTCGAACGAAATTTCCGCCTGAGCGACCGACGTCCGCGCCTCATCGAAGCCGCCGTTTGTCTGCCAGGCAAACGGTGCGCGCAGCAGTATTCCGCAGCCATTCCCTACGTGCACCCTGATTCGCGCCGGTTAGCGTGATGCGTTCTCGCATGCGTTGCCCGGTTTCGCCGCCGCCAGGCAGGCGGCCGCGTTCGCGCATCCGATCTCCGGGCGCGCGAATGCCGGCCCGCCGGCCGGACGGCGGTCAACCGTGTTCCCCGGAACACCGCACAGGAGCCGCCATGAACGACAGTGACAGTTGTCCCTTATGTCCGTTGCATACGCAGACCCTTTTGAACCCGGGTCGCGGGGACAATCCGGCCGACTAGCCTGATACGCCGTTCAGGCCCCGGACTGGCCCCGCGCCCATCACGCGGCCGGCACGCTGCCGTCGCCGCACGGAGCCAGACCATGAACTTCGGCCTTCTGCTGTCGAACCTTCCGCACGTCACGGAATCGCGCCAGCACTACGACGCGATGCTGACGCTCGACGCCCGTCCGCGGGTGTTCGCCCGTCTGCTGGACCAGCTCAAAGCATTGATCCACTGAAAAGAAGCGCCGAGCGCGCCTCGGCATGCGCACGCGGGCCGCCTTCGAGCGGCCGCCCCGTGCGCATTCCAAGGTCGCACGCTCATCGAATCGCATAACCCTTAGCCGTACGGAACACATCATGTCCACGCCCTCCAACGTCTCTCCACCGATCGCGGTCGAGCGCGGCGCCGTGCTCGACGAAGCCCATCTGGGCGACATCCGCGGTGCGCTCGGCACCATCTCGCACCACGATACCGGCGCGCGCGGCACGTGGTGGGCGCGCCTGCGCACGCTGCTCGCGATCATCGGCCCGGGGTTGATCGTGATGGTCGGCGACAACGACGCCGGCGCATTCGGCACCTATACGCAGGCCGGCCAGAACTATGGCACGACGCTGCTGTGGACGTTGCTGCTGCTCGTGCCCGTGCTGTACGTGAACCAGGAAATGGTGCTGCGCCTCGGCGCGGTCACGGGCGTCGGCCATGCGCGCCTGATCTTCGAACGCTTCGGCAAGTTCTGGGGCGCGTTCAGCGTGATCGACCTGTTCCTGCTCAACGCGCTGACCATCGTCACCGAGTTCATCGGCATCACCTTCGTGCTCGATTTCTTCGGATTGCCGAAGGTGGCCGGCGTGTGCGTGGCCGCCGCGCTGACGATGGCCGCGGTGAGTACCGGCGATTTCCGGCGCTTCGAGCGGTTCGCGATCGGGCTGTGCGTGCTGAGCCTGCTGCTCGTGCCGGTGCTCGTGTCGATCCACCCGCCCGTCGCGCAGATGACGCGCGATTTCTTCGTGCCGAACTGGCCCGCGCACGCGAAGCTGTCGGACGTGATGCTGCTCGTGATCGGTATCGTCGGCACGACGGTCGCGCCGTGGCAGTTGTTCTTCCAGCAAAGCTACGTGATCGACAAGCGCATCACGCCGCGCTTCATGAAATATGAAAAGGCCGACTTGTGGATCGGCATCGCGTTCGTGCTGGTCGGCGCGGTCGCGATGATCGGCTTCAGCTCGGCGCTGTTCGGCGGCCATCCGGAAGCCGGCAACTTCACCGACGCGGGCGGCGTCATCGCGGGCCTCGAGAAGTATGCGGGCCGCACGAGCGCGACGCTGTTCGCCGTCGCGCTGCTCGACGCGTGCATCATCGGCGCGGCGGCCGTGTCGCTGTCGACCGCGTACGCGATCGGCGACGTATTCAGGATCCGCCACTCGCTGCACCGCGGCGTGACCGACGCGAAGGGGTTCTATCTCGTCTATTTCGGCATCGTCGCGGCCGCGGCCGCGCTCGTGCTGATCCCGGGCAGCCCGCTCGGCCTGCTGACCGAAGCCGTGCAGACGCTGGCCGGCGTGCTGCTGCCGAGCGCGACGGTGTTCCTGCTGGTGCTGTGCAACGACCGCCAGGTGCTTGGGCCCTGGGTCAACTCGACGAAGCTCAACATATTTACGGGCGCGGTGATCTGGGTGCTGGTGCTGCTGTCGATCATCCTGACCGCATCGGTGATGTATCCGGACATCAGCGGCGAGGCGATCGTCGACGTGCTGGTGGGCGGCACCGTGCTCGCGATCGCCGGCTATCTCGCGACGGTACTGATTCGCCGCAACAGGCGCGTCGTCGAGCCGGCCGTCGATCGTTCGCTGCGCGACACGTGGCGCATGCCGCCGCTCGATACGCTCGAACCGCAGAACATGACGCTCGCGACGCGGATCTGGATGGCCGTGCTGCGCGGCTATCTGGTGATCGCGGTCGGCCTCGTGATCGTGAAGGTCGTGCAGATGACGCTGATGAAGTAACGGCGATCGTCCGCCAGCAAGCGGCGCCGCGCCGCCACCCGCACATGCCGGCCCGCGAGGCCGGCATGTGCGTTGACGCGTTCGTCGGCGCGAAACCGCGCTGCGCCGCCGTCGTCAGATCAACTCGAGCTTCGACGTCAGATAGGTGAGCTGGATCCGGTTCGCGACGCCGAAGCGCTTGCGCAGCTTGCGCAGGTGATAGTCGACGTTGTGCGCGCTGGTGTCGAGACGCCGGCCGATTTCCTTGTCGGACGCGCCTTCGGCGATGCCGAGCAGCAGTTCCTGCTCGAATGGCGTGAGCCCGTTGACCGCGCGCTCGCGCGACGTCGAGATCAATTGCGGCGACGCGAACTTGTGTACCGACAGCCCGATCGACAGCGCCTGCTCGATCGTCGCCGGCGTGATCCATTCGCGCGTGCGGCGCGGCGCGGTGAAGCTCATGAACGCGTGCAGCCGCGTGCCCGGCACGGCCATCGAATACATGATGCCGCTGCACATCCCGTCGTCCTGCATCGTCTGCAGGAAGCCGTCGAGCGCGGCAGGGCTCACGCGCGGCGCGTCGTCGCGCTCGCGGTGCTCGCGGCGCAATTGCTGCAGATCCCACACGATCGGCATGTTGCACACGCGCGCGCCGAGCGTGCGCGGATCGACGTCATGATGGTTGTGGCGCACGTAGTCGCCGCGATAGGTGGCCGGCGTGAACGCCTCGTGCAGGTAGAGACTTTCGACGCGCTCGCGCGTGAATTCGAGTGCGAAGTACGCGAACGTCGAGAAGCCTGTCAGATGCAGCAGGCTCGTGACGATCCGGTTGCGCTCGGCCGTGCTCTGCGCGTGCGCGAGCGTATCGGCCACGCCGAGCTTCGGCGCGTGCGGCTGCGCGACGTCGCCGCGCTTGACGTCGTCGCACCAGACGACCTGCACGGTGCGCTCGCGCAGCGCGTCCGCGCCTGCGTCCGATCCGCGCGACGCGCGCGGCAAGGTGGTTGGGGCGACCGCTTCTTCGTGCAATGCAATATCGGACATGAGCCATCCCTCGGAATCGACGCGCATCGCCTGGCGGCGGCCGTATCGTGTACGGCATTCGCGGCGGTGCGACCGAGCATCGTTGTGATCTGCGCCGACCGTCATCCCTGACGAAACGCGGGGGCATTGTACAAAAATGCCGGTGTGTGGGTAATATGCCGTAATACTAATGTCGGCGAAAGGTTCATGTTCGCGCGCATATAACGACGACCAGAAAATCATAAAGAAAAGACCAGATCGTGACGGGGCGCAGTTTCACATATTGGGAAAGGGCGGGCTCCTCATGACATATGCTGACGGCGCACCACGCGTCGAATGGTTCTCACAAGCCGATATAGCGGCCGCTGCCGCTTATTCGAACGAATATCACGCAATCGAGCGCGACTTTTTTACCGGTATTCAAATAGCACCCGGTAAAACCGACCTCGCGTCATTCGATTTCGCGCAATGCCATGCGCGATTGCGGCAAATCGGATTCAGTACGCTCGGTTACGGCGCCTACGAAATGATCGGGCGGCGCATTCTGCGCGCGCATCTGCTGCGCGACCTCGCGCCGGCGACGTTCATGCAGCCGTTCATCGAAGGGATGCTGTACGACAGCGACCCGCGCTTCGCGCAGGTGCGGCAGAGCGGCTTTCCGGTCGCGTGGCGGCTCGACGAGATCGAGGCGGCCGCGCACGGCAGCGGCGACCGCAAGGTGCTGGCGCTCGCCGGCCATCTGCGCGCGCATGCGATGAACAGCGGCGTGATCTTCAGCCTGTCGGCGCCGCGCCTCGACCTGCGCGTCGCGGTGAACCTGACGTCGGAAACGCACGGCACCGAATGGATCGACGATCGCGTGATCGGCGGCGCGCTGTCGGTCAGCCTTGCCGTGCATCGCGTCGCGCTGCCGTTCCTCGAGGCGCGCGTCGCGCGCATGCGCGGCTTCGCGCTCGCCGACGAGCAGCAGCAGGTGCTCGACCGGCTCGTGCACGGGCTGTCCGACCAGGAGATCGCGAGCGCGCTGCGCACGTCGCTGCACAAGGTCGGGCACCATATCCGCTCGCTGGAAAAGCTCTTCAACGTGCAGAACCGCGCGCAGCTCGCGTACCTCGCCGCGCGGCGGCTGCCGTCCTGACGTAAGCCTGCCGGACACGCGCGCCGGCGCCCGCGGCGCGCGATGGAAGCGGTTCCGGCGGCGCGTGCCCGAGCGGGCCGCCGGGTTTCGTAGTCCGATTCGATCGTCTGAGGAAAACGCGCTTTCACGCTACGAGGCGCGCTTCTTTTTCCGCGGTTTCCCGTCGCTACACTCGTCCCATTCAACGGTCCGCGCAGCACGGGAAGGGTTGCCCGTGCCAGCCGGCGATAACGACAGGACAACGGCACGATGGCTGAACCGAAGGCGCTCCCCCGCGACTGGCAGCGGTTGTTTTCCGCCGGCCGCGGCGTGTCCGGACGGCGCCTCGGAGGCGCCTCGCCGCGCGCCGACCTGTTTCTCGCGACCTTCATCGTCGCGGTCGTCGCGCTGTTCATCCTGCCGCTGCCGCAGGCCGCGCTCGACGGGATGATCTCGCTGAATCTCGCGGCGAGCGTCGTGCTGCTGACGGTGTCGACCTACGTGCCGTCGGCGGTCAGCTTCTCGTCGTTTCCCGCGCTGCTGCTGTTTACGACGCTGTTCCGGCTCGCGCTGAACATCGCGTCGTGCAAGCTGATCCTGCTGCATGCGAACGCCGGCCACGTGATCGACGCGTTCGGACGGCTGGTGGTCGGCAACAACGTGGTGGTGGGCGGCGTCGTGTTCCTCGTGATCGCGGTCGTGCAGTTCATCGTGATCGCGAAAGGGTCGGAGCGCGTGGCCGAAGTCGGCGCGCGCTTCTCGCTCGATGCGATGCCGGGCAAGCAGATGAGCATCGATGCGGACTTGCGCGCGGGCATCATCAGCGCCGACGAGGCGCGCGAGCGCCGCGAGAAGCTCGAGCAGGAATCGCAGATGCACGGCGCGATGGACGGCGCGATGAAGTTCGTGAAGGGCGACGCGATCGCGGGCCTCGTGATCGCGTTCATCAACATCGTCGCGGGGATCGCGGTCGGCACGCTGATGCACGGGATGGACATCGGCGAGGCGCTGCAGCGTTACGCGATCCTGACGGTCGGCGACGGGATGGCGTCGCAGATTCCGTCGCTGCTGGTATCGATCGCGGCCGGCATCGTGACGACGCGCGTCGCGACGCGCGATGCGCGGCAGCGCCAGCTCGGCGAACAGCTCGGCGAGCAACTGGGCGCGCACCCGCGCGCGCTGCTGATCGCGGCGTTCGTGCTGAGCGGCTTTCTGGTCGTGCCCGGCTTTCCGAAATGGTCGTTCGCGCTGATCGCGCTCGGCCTCGGCGCCTTCGCGTTCACGCAGTTGAAGCGCAAGACGTCCGCGCCGAGCTTCAACCTGATTCATGTCGCGGGGCGCGTCGGCGCGGCCGACGACGGCCAGCCGGCGAAGGTGCCGCACGCGGCCGGCGTCACGTCGTTGATCGCGGTGTCGCTGTCCGACGACCTGCGTACGGGCCTGAACCTCGCGCAACTGCAGGCGGCGCTGTCGAGCGCGAAGGCGCGCGTCGACGCGGACATCGGCACGGTGTTTCCGCGCATCACGCTGAACGACGACGAGGGCGCGCCGGCCGGCACGTACCGGATCTACCTGCAGGACGTGCTCGCCGCGCACGGCGCGCTGAAGCCGGGCTGGCTGCTGTGGGACGGCGTCGCGCCGCTGCCGGAGCGTGCGGAGCGTCAGCCGGCCGAGGCGTTCGGCCCGTTCGCGACCGCGCTGTGGATCAAGCCCGACGGCGCGGCGCCGGACGGCAAGTGGCTGTCGAGCGAAAGCGCGCTGGCCGCGCACGTCGAGCAGATCGTGCGCCAGCATGCGGACGAGCTGCTCGGCATCCAGGAGACGCAGGCGCTCGTGCATCTGGTGCGGCGCGATCATCCGGAGCTCGTCGGCGAACTGACGCGGCTCGTGCCGCTACAGCGCGTGACCGAAGTGCTGCGCCGGCTGCTCGCCGAACAGGTGCCGATCCGCAACCTGCGCGTGATCTTCGAGAGCCTGATCACGTGGGCGCCGAACGAGCCCGACGACGTGATCGCGCTGGTCGAACTCGTGCGCGTCGACCTGCGCCGGATGATCACCGACCGTCATGCGGGCACGGCGCGCCAGCTGCGTGTCGTGCTGTTCGAGCAGAACCTGCAGGAGCGGATCGAGCGCGCGGTGATGCGCACGAAGCAGGGCAATTTCCTCGCGTTGTCGAGCGCGGTCAAGCAGGACATCGGCGAACAGGTGCGCGCGATCGTGCACGCCGCGCAGGCGGCCGGCCCCGGCGGCCACGGCAACGCGCCGGGCGCCGCGCGGCTCGCGGTGATGGTCGCGCTCGGCGCGCGCCGCTACGTGAAGACGATCCTGCAGCCGGTGCTGCCCGACCTCGCGGTGCTGTCGTACCAGGAAGTCGAGGAGGACGTGCAGTTGCATACGGTCGGCTGGGTGAAGAACCCGCCGGACGACGGCACGGTCGGCGCGGGCGCCGACGTGCGCGCGCCGGGAGCCGTGCAATGACGAACTGGACGATCCTCGACCTGACGCGCCAGGCGCTGATGCTCGTGCTGCTGCTGTCGCTGCCGATCGTGCTGATCGCGACCGTCACGGGCCTCGTCGTCGCGATCCTGCAGGCCGTCACGCAGGTGCAGGACGCCAATATCGGCATCGCGGTGCGGCTGATCGCCGTGATGGTCGCGCTCGTGCTGCTGTCGGGCTGGCTCGGCGGCGAAGTGCTGCGCTTCGCGCAGCAGGCGCTGGAACGCATGTTCGTTTCTTCAACAGGAGTCCTTTGATGCGTCGACGCGTCGCCTCGATCCGGTTTCAACCGCGCAGCCTGCAACGGGCCGCGCTTGCCGTGTGCGCGACCGCGCTGCTCACGGCGTCGCTGTGCATGGCGCCCGCGCAGCATGCGTGCGCCGCGGACCTGCGCTGGCGCAACAAGCCGTTCACGATCGTCGCGAACGGCAAGAAGATCGGCGACTTCATCCGCGAGCTCGCGTCGTCGCAGGGCGTGACGGCGGTGGTCGACCCGAAGGTCGACGGCGTGATCAGCGGCCGCTTTTCCGGCACGCCGCAGCAGACGCTCGACACGATCTGCTCGACCTACGGGCTCACGTGGTACTACGACGGCTCGTTCCTGTACGTCGATCCGGCCGACCAGTCGCAGACGCAGATGATCCCGATCCCGCCGAACGCATCCGGCGAAATCGGCCGTGCGCTGCAGGCGATGCAGATTCCGGACAAGCGCTACACGCTGGTGATCAACGACCGCTCGAACAGCGTGTACGTGGCCGGCCCGCGCCGCTATGTCGAACTCGTGCGGCAGGCGATCGGCTCGGTCGGCGATCCGTCGGCGAACGGCGCGCATGCGGATATCCGCGCATTCCGGCTGAAATACGGCTGGGCGTCGGACTTCACGATCAACCGCTCGGGCAAGGAAGTGACGGTGCCGGGCGTCGCGACGATCCTGCGCCGGCTGTTCGGCAAGACCGGCGACACGGCCGCGGCGCCGGCGAGCACGCCGCTCGGGCAGGCCGCGCGACAGGTGAAGCTCGGCTCGGGGCTGACGATCGCGGTGCCGCGGCTCGACTTCCCCGACATCTCCGGCGGCCTGCGACAGGGCGGTTATGGCGGTACGGACGGCAGCATGGGCGGCGGCTTTTCGCCGTTCTCGACCGGCGGCGGCGACACGCTGCCGCAGATCGTCGCCGATCCGGCGATCAACGCGGTGATCGTGCGCGACCTGCCGGAGAACATGTATCGCTACCAGTCGCTGATCGGCCAGCTCGACGAGCGGCCGCGCATCGTCGAGATCAACGTGACGATCATCGACATCAACGAGGATTCGCTCGACAGCCTCGGGATCGACTGGCGCCTGCACACGACGCACGGCGACGTGCAGATCGGCAACGGCCAGAACCCGCTGAACGGCAACACGCAGTACAACGGCGTCGGCAACCCGCCGCTGACGTTCGGCATCGGCACGTCGGAAACCGGGCAGACGGGCACCTTCATGCCGACCGGCATCGCGCTGACCGCGTCGATCGGCGGGTCGCTGCGCAACTACCTGCTCACGCGCGTGAACGCGCTCGCGCAGAAGGGTCAGGCCCAACTGCGATCGAAGCCGAAGGTGCTCGCGCTCGACAACACCGAGGCGATCCTCGAGAACCTCACGCAGTTCTACGTGCAGGTGCCCGGCTACCAGGATTCGTCGCTGTACAGCGTGACGACCGGCACCAGCATCAAGGTGACGCCGATGATCGTCGACGAGGCGATCCGCAACGCCGCGGCCGTGTCCGGCAGCCCGCAGAGCGTGATGATGTCGATCGACATCCAGGACGGCAACATCGTGCCGGGGCAGGCCGTGTCGAACGTGCCGGTGATCCAGCAGCGCAACATCGTCACCAAGACGATGATCGACGAAGGCAAGAGCCTCCTGATCGCCGGCTTCAACGACGACGAGGTGCGGCTGAACAAGAGCGGCGTGCCCTGGCTGTCCGACATCCCGCTGATCGGCAACCTGTTCAAGTACACCGACAAGTCGGGCAACCACATGGAGCGCTTCTACCTGCTGACGCCGCGCGTCGTGACGAACGCGTCGATGTATGCGCCGGACGGCTCGCCCGTGAACCCGGGCGTCGACGGTCCGGCGAACCCGGAAGGGATGTCGATGTATCGGCCGCCGGACAACGACGTCACGGTGCCGCTGACGCCGAAGCCGCTGCCCGGCACGAAGTTTGGTCCGCCCGCGTTGCCGCCGCCCGTGGGCGCGGCGTCGCAGCCGGCGGCGACGACCGCAGGAGTGGTCACGCATGTCGACGAGCATCATTGATCCGCACGGCGACGGCGCATTGCCCGGCGGCGCGGCAGGCGCCGGGGCCGGTTCGGCCGCGCTCGCGTCGCCGTGGAACCTGTGCTTCCTGAGCGGGCCGATGTACGGCCGCACGATGTCGCTCGCGCGCGGCGCGAACTGGGTCGGCACGGCGGCCGACTGCGAAGTGATCCTGCCCGATCGCGAGATCGGCGCGAAGCAGGTGTGCCTGCAGGTCGGCGCGCTCGCGGTGACCGTGCAGAACCACGGCGGCGACACCGGCGCGCCGGTGCTGTTCAACGACGAGCCGCTCGGCGCCGGCCGCCGCTCGCTGACGCCGAACGACGTCGTGACCGTCGGCTCGATCCGGCTCGGCATCGCACGGCATGCGCAGGCGAGCGTCGCGGTGCCCGACGAAACGGACGCGCCGGACGCCGCGCGCGAGGCCGCGTGGCTCGGCTGGCTCACGGGCGGGCTGCGGCGGCTGGGCAGCCGGCGGCTCGTGATCGCGCTGGTCGCGCTGTGGGTCGGCGTGCTGCTCGGCGCGCTCGGCTACGGCTTCGTCGCGTGGTCGGGGCGGCTGCCGTGGCAGCACGAATCGGTGCTCGCGCGCACGCACCGGCTGCAGCAACTGCTGCACGCGTATCCGGAGCTGGCGGTCGCGCCGCGCGACGACGGCGTGATCGTGTCGGGCTACGTGAGCGACCCGGCCGCGCGCGAGCGCGTCGCGCAGATCGTCGCGGGCGTCGACAACGCGGCGCTCGGCAACATCTACGTGGTCAGCGATCTGGTCGCGACCGCGCAGACCTATTTCAGCGACACGGCGCTGACGGTCACGTATCTCGGCCGCGGCCGGATCGAGCTGACGGGCGCGGCCGCGCGCGCGCAGATCGAGCCGCGCATCCGCAACTACATGAAGGATGCGCGCCCGGCGCTCGAGGTGGTCGATCACGTGCGCGATGCCGACGCGGCCGCGCCGCGCACGGCGACGACGCTCGGCGGCACGGCGGGCATTCCGGAGATCACGACCGTGTTCGCCGGCGACGGCGACTAGCGCTACATCGAGACGGTCGACGGCAGCCGCTATTTCGAAGGTGCGCGGATGAAGGAAGGCGCGACCGTCGTGTCGATCGGCCCGGACGAAGTGGTGTTCGCACGCAACGGCCAGCGCATCACGATGCCGCTCGGCGGCGCGCCGGCGAGCGCGCCCGAGCAGGCAAGCGCGCCGCCCGTGGCGC